>DMCD01000046.1:0-10416 GCA_003445895.1 Lachnoclostridium sp.
CTGCTGTATTCAAAGGGGAATTCGTAGGTCTCTCCTCCGCGGAGAATCGAAAGTCCGGTATATGCGCCGTACTCATCGTCATTAAGAATTCCCACGGTTTCGGTCAGGGTCCCGCTGCCGTCCGCATCAATCCAGGCATCACCGGCCGTACCGTCTGCCAGGATGAAATCGCAGGCATACTTCTCCGGCACATCCTTCACATCATCGGTGAAGAGATCCGGATATTCCCGGTAGGGAATGAATACTTCCACCGCCCCGCCGGGCCGGCTGAAGTAGGCGAAGTTCACCGTGGTATTGAACAGGAAGCTCAGGCCCTCATAGCCGGCAGACCAGGAGAATTCCTTCGTGCTGGTGAGGTCCTCCTGCGAAAACAGCTCCCGCACCGTCTGCTCCGGGGTCTTCGGGAAGTCCTCCCGGGGAATCATCTCCTTCACCTTCTCCACCACAGCATCACAGAGCCTGTCCTTATCCGTAACCAGGTCCGAGAGCTCAAGCACCTCTCCGGTCTGGGAATCGAAGTTTACGCCCAGAAGGGTCGTATCCCCATTGCCCAGCCCGTAGGTGACATCCCAGCGGATAATGCTCAGGATATGCTCGTCGGCGCGCATAAGCTGGGCGTTGTTTGCGGTATGATAGAATCCGTCCGCATCAAAATCCCCGGACTGGCTGGCTTCCGCCAGGGTCCGCTTATAATTATCCAGATAAATCTGCGCCTGAAGGTTCAGGTCATCATTGTACTTCTCCAGCGCGGACTTAAGCTTCGGGTGGTTCTCATCTGCCGTGATGCAGTCATAGTTACCGTAACAGATAAAGGCAGTGTCGTCCGAATCGATATATTTGCTCTCCCGGCCAAGGGAAATGGTCCGGTTAACTCCGTCCCATACGGGTTCTCCCGCGTCTGCGGGTGCAGCGGCCTCTTCCGCCGTCTTTTCCGCTTCTTCTGCCGGTTCTTCGGCCTCTTCTGCCGCATCCTGCGCAGTTTCCTGCACGGCTTCCGCACTCTCTCCTGCCGGCTGTGTTTCTGTCTTTGCGCCGCCGCAGGCCGTCATCAGAAGGCAGGCCGCAAGCACGCCCGCCGCCATTCTCATAGATTTCTTCATAAATTTCTTCCTTCCCGGCAAATGGGCAGACTTTACCCATGCCGCCAGTCTTATTCTAACACAAAGGAAACCGGGAAGGTCTTACGCTTCCCGGTCGTCTTTTTTACAATATGTTAATTTCCATCCCCGCTGCCGCGCAGAATAACAAACCCGCATCAGAACGTAATCGCCTCTTTCATAGACCGCACATAGTCTCCCACCGGCTCTGCCGCTTCCCTTCCGTGGGCTGCCAGGAGCTTTATGATGGCGGAGCCGACGATGACGCCGTCCGCGATGCGAGCCATCTTTTTGGCCTGTTCCGGCGTGGAGATACCGAACCCGATGGCGCAGGGCACATCCGTATGTTCCCGCACCACCTTAAGAATCGCAGAAAGATCCGTCTTAATCTCCGAGCGGACGCCGGTGACGCCCAGGCTGGAGACGATGTAGAGAAATCCTTCCGCCTCCCGTGCTATCATGGCGACCCTGTTTTCCGAGGTCGGCGCAATCATGGAAATCAGTGCCACGCCGTACTTTCGGCACAGTCCCCCGAATTCTTCCTTCTCCTCAAAGGGCACGTCCGGGAGAATGATGCCGTCGATGCCGATCGCACTGCAGTTTTTCAGAAAACGCTCCGCGCCATAGGAGAATACCACGTTGGCGTAAGTCATGAATACCAGCGGAATCTCCACATCCTTCCGCAGGTCTCTTACAAAGTCAAAGATTTTATCGGTGGTTACGCCGCCGGACAGAGCCCGGAGGTTGGCCCCCTGGATCACCGGTCCTTCCGCCGTCGGGTCGGAAAAGGGGATGCCCAGCTCGATGAGGCCGGCTCCATTTGCCACAGCAGCCCGGACCACCTTCCCTGTGGTCTCCAGGTCCGGATCCCCGCAGGTGATGAAGGGGATAAACACCTTTTCCTTCTGAAATGCCTCCGCAATCCTATTCATGGATATCCTCCCCTCTGTAGCGGGCGATAGCCGCGCAGTCCTTGTCTCCCCTGCCGGAAATGGTGATGACCAGAATCCGGTCCTTTTCCATCTCCTTCGCGATCTTCATGGCGTGGGCCACGGCATGGGCCGACTCAATGGCCGGGATGATGCCCTCCGTCCTCGCCAGGTATTCAAAGGCTTCCACCGCCTCGTTATCGGTCACCGGCACGTATTCGGCCCGTCCGCTGTCATAGAGATGGGCGTGCTCCGGTCCGATGCCCGGGTAATCCAGTCCCGCGGAGATGGAGTAGACCGGTGCAATCTGCCCGTACTCATCCTGGCAGAAGTAGGACTTCATGCCGTGGAAGATACCCAGCTTTCCGGTGGCGATGGTGGCCGCCGTCTCCGCCGTATCCACGCCCCGGCCCGCGGCCTCGCAGCCGATGAGCTTCACTTCCGGGTCGCCGATAAAGTGGTAAAAGCTGCCGATGGCATTGGAACCGCCGCCCACACAGGCCAGCACCGCATCGGGAAGCCGTCCTTCCTTCTCCAGAATCTGCTCCTTGATCTCCTTTGAGATCACCGCCTGGAAATCCCGCACCATCGTGGGAAATGGGTGCGGCCCCATCACAGACCCTAAGCAGTAATGGGTGTCATCGATCCGGGAGGTCCACTCCCGCATGGCCTCGGAGACCGCGTCCTTGAGCGTCGCCGTCCCCGTCTTCACCGGAATGACCTCCGCCCCCAGAAGCCGCATCCGATAGACATTCAGGGCCTGCCGGATGGTGTCCTCCTCGCCCATGAATACCACGCACTCCATGCCGAGAAGTGCCGCCGCCGTGGCGGTGGCCACGCCGTGCTGTCCCGCGCCGGTCTCCGCGATCAAGCGGGTTTTCCCCATCTTCTTTGCCAGAAGGGCCTGCCCCAGGACGTTATTGATCTTGTGGGCGCCGGTGTGATTCAGGTCTTCCCTCTTCAGGTATATCTTTGCGCCGCCCAGGTCCCCGGTCATCTTTTTTGCATAATACAGTCTCGAGGGCCTGCCCGCATACTCATTCAGGAGTTCGGTCAGCTCCCTGTTAAACTCCGGGTCCTCTTTATAATGATTGTAGGCTGCTTCCAGCTCAATCACCGCATTCATCAGGGTTTCCGGAATATACTGTCCTCCGTGAATTCCGAATCTTCCTCTGCTCATCTGCTTCTCCTCCTGTATTTGCCCTGCCCCGGGGAATCTGCCTCTTCTTTCACCGCCGGCACTGCGGGCTGCCTTCACCGCGCGAAGTATCTTTTCCCGGTCCTTCTTTTTCTCCGTCTCCACACCGGAAGAGATGTCCACCAGCGCCGGTTTTAATTTCTCTGCCGCCTCCGGAATGTTCTCCGGCGTAAGCCCGCCGGCCAGAAAGAAGGGCCGCTTCATCTCCTTTACATAAGACCAGTCAAAGGACTTTCCTTCGCCGTATCCGCCGTCCAGGAGAATCCCGTCGGCAGGGCTTTCTGCTGCCGCTTCCAGGTCTTCTTCCGACCGCACCCGGAAGGCCTTCCAGACCGGGCATCCGGCCTTTTTGCGGATCTCCCGGATCTCCTCTGCGGTCTCTTCCCCGTGCAGCTGAATCACATCGAGGCCGATGGTTTCCTTTGCCCGGAGGATCTCTTCTGCGGGCCGGTTCACGAAGACGCCCACGGCCTTTATGCCGGGAAGAAGTCTTTTTCGGAGCTCCGCTGCCCTGGGAATACTGATGTTCCGATGGCTTTTCGGAAACTGCAGGATAAATCCCGCATACCCGGGGCGGGCCTCATTCACATAATCGATATCGCAGTCCCGGAAGAGACCGCAGATTTTAATCTCCGTCATCCGGCTGCCTCCCGCATGGCCGAAAGCATGGCGCCCTTATCCTTCGCGCGCATGAGAACTTCTCCCATGAGGACGGCATCCGCACCGATCCGGGAAAGAAGCTTCACATCCTCCGGGCTCTTCACTCCGCTCTCCGCCACATAGAGGCAGTCCGCAGGAATCCGGTCCCGGAGTCTTTCTGCATTCTCAAAATCCACCGAGAAGTCCTTCAGATTCCGGTTATTAACCCCGATCATCCGTGCTCCCGCAGATACTGCGGACGCAATCTCCGCCCCATCGTGGGTTTCCACCAGGGCACAAAGCCCCAGGTCTTCACAGATTTCAAGATACCGGGCAATGGTCTCCGTATTCAGCAGGCTGCAGATGAGGAGCACACCGTCGGCGCCCATAACCTTTGCCTGGTACAGCTGATAGGGATCCACCGTAAAGTCCTTCCGGATCATGGGCGTTTTAATATGCGCCCGGATCTCACGGAAGATATCGTCCGACCCCAGGAAGTACCGGGGCTCCGTAAGGCAGGAAACCGCATCCGCGCCGGCCTTCTCGTACTCTCCTGCAATCTGCAGATAGTCAAACACCGGGTCAATGATTCCTTTGGACGGCGAGGCCTTCTTTACCTCGCAGATAAAAGACATGCCGGGCTTTCCAACCGCCTTATAAAAGGGATTTTCCGGCTCCCCCGGGAGTGCTTCCGCGAGCGATTTCATTTCCCCGAAGCTTACCTTCTCCCTGTCCCGCATGACCCGAATCTCTGCTTCCTTTGCCAGCTGCTCCAGTATCGTCATCGATTGCTCACCTCGATAAACTGCTCAAGCTTCTCATAGGCCTTTCCGGAATCAATCAGCTTGGCCGCAAGTCTGATGCCATCCTCCATGGAATCCGCTTTTCCGCCGATATAGAGGGCCGCGCCGGCATTCATGAGAACCGCATCTCTTCTGCTTCCCTTCTCGCCCTTAAGAATTCTTCTCGTAATCTCCGCATTCTCCTCCGGTGTTCCGCCCTCCAGCGCTTCCTTTGCGCATCTTTTAAGTCCGAACTGTTCCGGGGTGACGATGTAGGTTTTAAACCATCCGTCGCGGATCTCGCAGATCTTTGTCGGGGCGCTGACGGAAATCTCGTCCAGCTTGTCAGTGCCGTATACCACCATTCCGCGGCGGATTCCGAGATTCACCAGAACCTGGGCCAGCGGCTCCACCAGATAGTCGTCATAGACGCCGAGAAGCTGCATCGTCGGCGTGCCCGGGTTGGTGAGAGGCCCCAGGATATTGAACACGGTCCGGAATCCCAGCTCTCTCCTGATGGCGCCCACATATTTCATGGAGCTGTGATACTTCTGGGCAAAGAAGAAGCACATGCCCACCTCACGAAGGAGCTCCACGCATTTTTCCGGACTCTGGTCAATGTTTACGCCCAGGGCCTCCAGACAGTCGGCTGTTCCGCACTGGGAGGAAGCTGCCCGGTTTCCGTGCTTGGCCACCTTCATGCCTCCGGCTGCCGCCACAAGCGCCGATGTGGTGGAGATGTTGAAGCTGTGGGCATTGTCGCCGCCGGTGCCGACGATCTCGAACAGGTCATCCCCTGCCTCCACCTTCGTGGCGTGGGCCCGCA
Organism: Lachnoclostridium sp.; assembly: GCA_003445895.1. GTDB lineage: Bacteria > Bacillota > Clostridia > Lachnospirales > Lachnospiraceae > Clostridium_R. The sequence continues at coordinate 5,472 of DMCD01000046.1, forward strand.
TGGCCGCCGCGCAGCCTGCAATCTCATCCGTGGTCTCGGCTCTCGCACTCTTGGTGGAAAGCGCTGCCAGGAAGGCGGCATTCTGGGTTGCTGTGGTTTCGCCACTCATGATCTCATTCATGATGGTGTAGGCCTCCTCGTAGGTGAGATCCCCTTTGCTGACGATTTTGACGATAGCTTCTTTGATCATGGTACATCCTCCTTTTCCTGATTACTCTGCCTGAAGGACTCCCATAAAACAAGAAAGTCCTTGACAGAGCATACACTCTGTCAAGGACGAATTCGTTTAATATCGACACGATCCGCGGTGCCACCTTGATTCACGGGTTGCCCCGTGCGCTTGGCAGGATACCATCATATCCCCGGCAACTGACGTATGCCTGCACGTCGCAGAATACTCGGCACTGCGTGCCTTTGACTGCGCCCTCCGCGGTCCATTTGACAACTTGTTTCCCGCCCGGTTCTCAGCCTTCCGGACTCTCTGTGGGGGCATCACTGCCGTTATCTCCGCTTCATCGGTTTTGTTTTATGAAATTTTACAGTAGAATATCACCCGGTCCGCATCATGTCAACCGCAATTATGACATTCAGCACCCGGATTGTTCATTCTGCATGCACAGGACCGTCTGCCTGCCTCAGCCGTGAGCGCGATCGCGTCACTGAACATCGTGATCTTGCCCCTTATTCTGATCTGCAGACGGCATTTTCCGAGCAGAAACAACATTGCCGGAATCGCCATCATCCTGCTGGGGCTGGCCATCTCAGGCCACCTTCGCGTGCAGGGCGGAAAGCTTACAGGCATCCTGTATGTCCTTCTGAGCTGTCTGATGATGTCTCTTTATACAGTATTCGCAGCCAACTATACAAAAGAAAGGGATCCTCTCCTTCTTACAACCCTCCAGCTCTGCGAAACCGCTGTGATCGGGCTGATCCTGTGGGCAGTCACAGACACCGGTTCCATCGTGGCAATCAACTGGTCCCTGGAGACCTTTTCCTATATTGTGATCATCGCGTTTTTCTCCAAGGCCTATGCCTATGTCATGCTCATGTATTCCGAGAAATACTGCGATGCGATCACCGTCACGGTCATTGCCGCCACAGAACCGGTCGTCACTCTGGCCCTTGCACTCCTGATCCCCGGCGCTTCGGGGAACAAAGAACTGTTTTCCGCAAGTTCTCTCCTGGGTGCAGTCATGATTACTATCGGTGCAGTCGTCGCGGGAACAGACTTTCTCTCTGCCCGCAAAGACCGGGCGGGCGTCGCGAATGGAATGCCTGCCGATGCAGTCTCTGAAATCTCCGGAACATACCATGAAGCTTCCCCTGCTGCCGCATTCACCCGGCCCGCAGACCGCCGCCTGCTTCTGCGGGTATTTCTTGCGCTGATGATCGGATTTGCATTGCTTGGTGTGTCAATCAATGTCATATTCGATGTATTCATTGTACTTATTCGTATTGATTCTTTTCAAAAACATTTTCCCCGCTGAGCCTATTATTTATTCTTCTTCCCTCCCGGAAGCTGTTTGATCCCAACCGTACTAACCTGTGACAATGTTTCTATCTGCTTAAGTGCAAGTTCTCTCAGAAGCACCAGTCTTTCTGACATTGTTTTCCCTTGTCCGATAAGGATTGCGTTGTAGCTTTCCATATTTGCCAGTTTTTGCTGTTTTGCCAAACAACGCTACATTCAACATATCTGCTTCATCGGCATATTTATACGAGATTTGCTCCGGCGTCAGTTCTGCCGGCAAAAGATGATCCTTAATCGCGTCCGTATGAATATGTAGCTGCATACCGTCCTTGTTTGCTGACAATCCCCACCGCTCCGGTAACTTCTATCCATCGTTTAGGAGTCATTACAAACCCATTATCACCTGCTTCTTTCTTAATTACCTCGAATTCGAGGCAATTAAAATTGGGATTATGTAAAACTTCCCAAAGACCTATAAAAGAAACCGTGCTTCGATTCCTCATCCAGTTCTGAATAACATACCCCGGATATTCTCCCTCTCTTATGATTAGTTTGAGCTTGTCTGTTCTCTCTCAGAGTCTTTAATCCGATAGTAATCCTCCATCTTCACATTCAGTTTTACATAGGAATCTGCTTTTCGGTTGCTCACTTGCTCTAAAAGCACGCAGCTTTCCACGTGAAAAGTAGGTGCAAAACGATCCACAGCGGTACTGCTTTACCAGTATCGGTTTCTGCGTTCTTCCAATTCAACAAGGGCGTTATATAAACGTTCCTGCAGTTCTGCTTTCGAAAGGCTTTTTACATATTTTCGCAGGTCTTCGTAATGCTGTTTCACTCTCTCCTCTTCCTCACGCTCCCATTGCTCTGCCTGTTTCAGGAAATCTTGCACAGCTTCTGGTTCAACGGTGAAATACAGTGCAATCATATGTTTGCATACCACCCGACGTCCTTCGGCAAACGCACAATTGCAAACGGATTTTCTGGGATGCAGTGTATCAATGTAAACGTTATATCTTTTCCCGTTGCTTCCAGATACAACCCCCTCATACGTTGATTTCCCGGATTTTTTCCAGGAAACCACTTTATGGTTTTCATAATAATCCATTCCGCGCCAGACAGAAACCCCGCTGGCAATTTCAATCAGACCCATATCGCTTCCTTTCAGTATCATCTGTCTTTCTTTTCGCTAAGACTTGTTTTGTATTCCTCTTCTGCAATTTGAATCTGCTGCTGGATTTGCTCCGCAGTTGGCAGGTATTCCTGAATTTCTGCAGCAACCTGCTGCAGTTTTAAACTGCTGATATTCATCTGGTTACTCAGAACATTAACAACGGCCTCGAAATCCTCATACGAGCTATAGAAAGAATACCATTTTTTCCATAGATTGCGGGCAGAGAATCCCTTCGCCTTTGGAAATGCCGCCTGAAGCTATAGTCCCTTATCAGTAAACACATAGCCACACCCCCACTTCCGGATAAGTTCCCGCGAACATAAAAAGAGGGTTCCCATCATCGAGACCGACTCCTGCTCTCCATGACGGAAACCCGATAATTTCAGGCTTTTTCAGCCCTCTTTTACTCTTTATGTACTAGTTGACAGACGGTCTCGACGTGGCTTGCGTGAGGGAACATGTCGCAGCACCGCACCTTCTTCAGGCGATATCCGCCGGCTATGAGATACTTAAGGTCCCTGGCCAGGGTGGCCGGGTTGCAGCTCACATAAACAATCCGTCTCGGCGCCATCTTCAGCATGGTGTCCATCACCGCCTGCTCCAGGCCCTTTCTCGGCGGGTCAACGACGATAACATCAGCCGCAATGTGATTCTTCTCATACTGCTCCGGCAGCACTTCCTCCGCCTTTCCGACGAAAAACTCCGTATTGTCAAGGCCATTCAGCAGCGCATTCTCCTTCGCGTCCCGGATAGCGTCAGGGACGATCTCCACCCCGTACACCTTCCCCGCCTTCTGGGCCAGGAAGAGGGAAATGGTTCCGATCCCGCAGTACAGGTCCCACACCACCTCGGTGCCCTTTTTCAGGTCCGCGTAGGCGAGGGCGGTCCCGTAGAGCTTCTCGGTCTGGATGGGATTGACCTGGTAGAAGGACAGCGGGGAAATCCGGTAGTTTACGCCGCCGATGGAATCGGTGATGAAGCCTTCCCCGTACAGGTTGATGATCTTTCTTCCCAGGATCACGTTGGTCTTTTCCCGGTTCACATTCAGGGAGATGCTCTTCATGCCCGGAATCAGCAGCAGCTGCTTTGCCAGGAGCTCTCCCACATCGCTTCCGCCTTTATTCACCAGGTGCTCTCCGTTGATGACGATGCACACCATCAGCTCTCCGGAGGAGAATCCCTTGCGGATCAGCACATGGCGCACCAGCCCCTGATGACGCTCCTCGTCGTAGGGCTCAATCCCCTGTTCTTCCATAAAGCCCAGGATGATATCCAGAATCTTCTTATTCTCGGTCACGCCCAGAAGACAGTCCCGGCACTCCACGATGCGGTGGGACCTTGCCGCGTAAAATCCGGCGATGATCCGCCCGTCCCTGTCCCTTCCGATGGGGAACTGGGCCTTGTTGCGGTATCTCCACGGTTCCTCCATCCCCAGGATGGGCTTCATGTTCAGCTCCTCCTCCGGGATTCCTCCGATGCGGATGAGATCATTTTTCACCATGTTCTCCTTCATCCGGAGCTGGGCATGGTAATCCATCATCTGCAGCTGGCATCCGCCGCACTGCTTTGACACGGGACACTTCGGCTCCGTCCGCTGGCGGGAGGGCGTGATGATCTTCATCAGCCTTGCAAAGCCGTAGCTTTTGCCCACCTTGGTGGCACGGACCGTCACCACATCTCCGGTGACCGCATCCTTCACAAACCACACAAAGCCGTTCCGGCGGCCGATACCGGCGCCGTCTGTGCTCATATCCTCTATCGTCAGGTTAAATTCATCGTTCTTTGCGATGCTGCCCGCGTTCTCAGTCCTGTCCATAAAATCTCCGTATATTGTCCATCCGCGCGCTCATCCCGGAAAGCAGCATATCCGCTGCCAGGAATGCGGCCATCGTCTCCACGACCACCACGGCCCGGGGTACGATCACCGGGTCATGACGGCCCTTAATCTCAATCTCCGTCTCTTCGCCCGCCTTATTTACCGTCTGCTGCAGCCTCGCAATGGAGGGCGTGGGCTTGAAGTAGGCCCGAAACACCACATCGCTTCCGTCGGTCATACCGCCGAGAATTCCGCCGGCATGGTTTGTCTCCTTGACGATCTTCCCATCCTTTACGCAGAAAACATCGTTGTTCTCCGAGCCCGCAGCTTCCGCCACGAGAATTCCGTCGCCGATCTCGAAGCCCTTCACGGCGCCGATGGAACAGATGGCCTTTGCGAGATTTGCATTAAACTTATCAAACACCGGATCGCCCAGTCCCGCAGGGAGGTTAGAGATGACGCACTCGATCACTCCGCCGGCAGAATC
>DMCD01000046.1:10537-16325 GCA_003445895.1 Lachnoclostridium sp.
GGCATATACAGGCTGTTCTTTTCACATTCCGCAAGGTCAAAGCGCTCCGGGGATACCTTTACCGTGCCAATCTGCGTGGTATAGGCCCGGACGGTGATTCCCAGCTCATGGAGAATCTTTGCCGCCACGGCCCCGGCCGCCACCCGGCCGATGGTCTCCCTGCCGGAGGACCTGCCGCCGCCCCGGTAATCCCGGAAACCGTACTTCATGTCAAAGGTATAGTCCGCATGGCCCGGGCGGTAAACCTCCGCAATGGCGGAATAATCCCGGGACCGCTGGTCCTGGTTTCTCACCAGCAGGGAAATGGGGGTTCCCTCGGTTTTTCCCTCAAAGACACCGGAGAGAATCTCCACGGTGTCGCTCTCGCCCCGGTTTGTCGTAAACCGGCTCTGTCCCGGTTTTCTGCGGTCAAGGTATGCCTGGATGTCCTCCGGACAAAGACGAAGCCCCGCCGGACAGCCGTCGACTACCACGCCGACGGCCGCACCGTGGGACTCGCCCCAGGTGGTCATAGTCAGTAATTTTCCAAATGCTGAACCTGCCATCTATTTTCTCCGTATCATCGGGACATCGCGTGTCCCTGTTTTTTGTATTACTTTCCCGCTGCCGGCACAATCACGCAGCAGTTCGGTTCATTGATCTTGATCTCCCGGTGCTTCATGACCAGAAGTCCGTTGTCATAATCCACCGCAAAGAAGGTCATGCTGTTTCCGGTATGGTTCACCGCGGCGATATGCCGGGCATCCGGGAATACTGCCACATCCTTCGGATACTCTCCCGCCACCGGCAGACAGCACCGGAAGGTAAGAATACCCGTATCCGGGTCCCGGTTGTAGACACTGACGGAATTGTCGCCGGCATTGCTGCAGAACAGATGCAGGTTCTGCGGGTCCGGTGACAGACGGATGCTGACGGTCGCCGTCATCGGGCTGGAGTAAGCCGGATCTGTCGTGGGCACACTCTGAATCTTGATAAATTCCGGTGCCCGGGCACCTTCTTTATGGTAGTACTCATATACGTCGACCACATTCTTCACCTCATAGATCAGGTAGAGGAACCGGCCGTCGTCACTGAACACAAATCGCGAGGGCGCCGACTGGATATCGCAGCGGATGGCGTCCACCAGAGCCATCTTTCCCTCATCAAACTTATAGATCTTCACCTGGTCAAGGCCCAGGTCCGCCACCAGCGCAAACAGTCCGTCCGGCGTTCTGCCGCCGCAGCTCACATGGGGACGGAAGGTCCGCTCGGCAACCGTTCCCAGTCCCTTGTGATATATACCGGTGACAATCTCTCCGACCTCACCGTTCTCCTTCAGGGAAAGCACCGTCTCCTTGCCGTCATAATAGCCGGAGACAAAGATATATTTATCCTCTAAATCCGTCGCCACATGGCTTCCGCGCATGCCGCGGATATTCGCGGAATTCAGGCGGGTGATGCCGCCGTTCGGCAGGATCCGGAAGGCCACAAGCCCCTCATCCGCAACAGCGTAGAGATACTTTCCGTTGTGCGATACACAGAGCCATGCGGCATTGTCCACATCCTCTTCGCAGCGGTAGGTGAAACTGCCGTCTTCCACATTCACATCAAACACTGTAATGCCGCGGGCCTGCCCGTTGTAAGAATAGGAGCCCACATAGGCCACATATTTCTTCTGCATCGTATCTCCTCCTGCCCTCTGTATTCCGGACCGGTTCCCGGTCCTGTGCCGCGTGCCCGAACCTTCCTTTATCCGACACTTCCGGACAATATCAATTTAACATACCCTGTGTCCGCCTGCAACCGCTATTCCGCAAGCGCCGCCGTGTTGTAGCCGGGAATAATATCCAGCTCCGAGACATAGCGTTCCGCAATCTCGTAGATAAAAACCTCCGGCTTCATCTCCAGCACCGCATCCATGTCGAGGTAGTACCGGCTGTAGGCCTCCGTCTCCGGAAATGCATCAAACACGTAGGGAACCATGCCCAGCATGAAGGAATCCCCGGTGATAAAGGTCCGGACCGGCATGCGCGCCTCCGGATTCTTCGCAAATTCCTTGACCATCAGAAACTTTCTGACCGGGATATCCGGATTCTGACCCGCGGCCACCATCTGGGCAAATTCTTCCTCGGTCTTTGCCGTCTGCACGGTGATCTCATAAGGGGTCATCTCCTCCGGAACGTAGGTGGTGGAAAGATATTCATCTCCCAGCTCCACCAGCATCTGCAGGTCGCCGGCGATCCGATCCTCCCCCACCGTAAAGGTCTTATACTGCGGCTCATAGGGGTGTCCCGTCAGCTCTCCCACCGCAGAAAGGAGCGCTTCCATGCCCACATGGCTTCCGATCTCATTCCAGTGGCAGTCCCCTTCATAATAGAGGCTCTGCTCTCCGTAGTGCTCCTTAGCCGCCAGCTCTTCCTCCAGCGGATAGACCACGGGGATCTCGGGGAAATGTTCCCGCATGTAGTTTACCAGCTGCATGCTCCGCCCCTCATTGTCCTCCACCGGGATGGAAGAAGGCATCCACTCGCTGTAGACCTCCTCCTTCATCGGCGGGATAAAGAGAATGAACTTCGTTCCCACGGAATCCAGATCCTGTGCCAGGTTATGGAGATTCTCCCCCACTCTTGCCAGATCCTCCTCCGAAAAGAGGTTGATCCGCTGGTAGGTTTCCAGCGGCTGTCCGTCATTGCCGCAGAAGAACAGCCAGGGGTGGTGTTCGGAAAGAATGACCGTATCGCCGCGGACATTGACATCTTCCAGGTCCTTCGCCCGTTTCGCGGCAGCTTCTTCTGCCGCCTGCTCCGCCGCCTTCTGCTCTTCTGTCACTTCCTGCTGCGCCGCCTGTCCCTGCGCTGCCTGTGCTTCACCTGCTCCGGCAGCTGCTGCCGCACCGCAGGAAGAAAGTCCTGCCATGAGCAGTCCTGCTGCCGCAAATGTATATAAAATACGTCCGATTCTTCTCATATTCCGCCTCTTTTACTCCCCTGTCAGTTATTGTACTTTATTATAATCGACGTTCTTCCGGACCGCAAGTAAAGCCGCTGAGAAAGCCGGGATTCGCTATTGACACCCCCTGTGTATCATGTATAATTGCTATGACTCTGTTTATTATTGCTAAACTTTTTGCTTAGATTAACATTTCTTTCAGCAATACTAAACCTGCAGTTCAATAATAATATTTTAAGGAGGTTATCCCGTGAAGATCGGTCCAAAACTGAAACGCCGGCGCATCCTGATGGGGCTCACCCAGGAAGAGCTGGCCGACCGGACGGAACTGTCGAAAGGATTCATTTCCCAGCTGGAACGGGACCTGACATCCCCTTCCATCGCGACGCTCACCGATATACTGCAGTGCCTGGGAATGACCCTGGGCGAGTTTTTCAGCGAAGAATCCGATGAGCAGGTGGTTTTCGGAGAGAACGACTACTTCGAGAAGGAGGACGCCTCCCTGAAGAATACCATCGAATGGATTATCCCAAATGCCCAGAAAAACATGATGGAGCCCATCCGGCTCACCATCGCGCCGGGCGGATCCACCTATCCCGACAATCCCCATGAGGGGGAGGAGTTCGGGTATGTCCTCCGGGGAAGTGTGGAGATTCACCTGGGAAATCACAGCTTTCGGGCAAAGAAGGGCGAATCCTTCTATTACAGCAGCGACAAACGGCACTATCTTTCCAGCCGGTCCGGCGCCCAGATCCTCTGGGTCAGCACGCCGCCCAGCTTCTGATCACATCCGTACCGCACGGACCGGATATTATCCGCTATCATCCTAAACTGAAAGGGGATCTGACATGAACCAGAACCTGATTGAACTGGAGCACATCACCAAAAGCTACGACGGAGATGTGATTCTCGACGACCTGAACCTCTCGGTCAAGCCGAATTCCTTCGTTACTCTGCTCGGCCCCTCGGGCTGCGGCAAGACCACCACGCTCCGCATCATCGGCGGCTTTGAAACCCCGGACAAGGGCCGGGTCATCTTCGACGGACAGGACATCACAAATCTTCCGCCCAACAAACGCCAGCTGAACACCGTATTCCAGAAGTACGCCCTGTTCCCGCATATGAGCATTTCCGAGAATATCGCCTTCGGCTTAAAGATCAAGAATAAGCCCAAGGCCTATATCGACGACAAGATCAAGTACGCCCTGAAGCTGGTCAACCTGACCGGTTTTGAGAACCGTACCGTAGATTCCCTCTCCGGCGGCCAGCAGCAGCGTATCGCCATCGCCCGCGCCATCGTGAACGAGCCGAAGCTTCTGCTCCTGGATGAGCCTCTGGGCGCCCTCGACTTAAAGCTTCGCCAGGACATGCAGTATGAGCTGATCCGGCTCAAGAACGAGCTGGGCATCACCTTCATCTACGTCACCCACGACCAGGAGGAGGCCCTCACCATGAGCGACACCGTCGTCGTCATGAACCAGGGATACATCCAGCAGATGGGCTCTCCGGAGCAGATCTACAATGAGCCGGAGAATGCATTTGTCGCCGATTTCATCGGCGAGAGCAATATCATCAGCGCCACCATGATCCGGGATGAGCTGGTGGAAATCTTCGGCTGCAAGTTCCCCTGCGTGGATAAGGGCTTCGGGGAAAACAAGCCCGTCGACGTGGTCATCCGCCCCGAGGACATCGACCTGGTGGAGCCGGAGAAGGGCTCAATCGTCGGCACCGTGACCCACCTGATCTTCAAGGGCGTCCACTATGAGATGGAAGTTACCACCCCGGACGGCTTTGAGTGGCTTGTCCACAGCACCGACATGTTCCCGGTGGGAAAAAAGGTGGGCATCCACGTGGATCCCTTCGACATCCAGATCATGAACAAGCCCGAATCCGAAGACGAGCAGGCCGTCAGCACCCTGGAAGCGGAGAGCGAGCACCTGCCCGCATAGACGACAGATTACATTTCCTCAAAGGAGGTACGGTTCTTTGAATAAGAATCTCAAAAAACTTCTGGCCGCACCCTATATCATCTGGATGATCGGCTTCACCGTCATACCTCTTCTGCTGATTGTAGTCTACGGTCTGACGGATAAAAACGGTACACCTACCATCGCCAATATTGTCGCCATGTCGACGCCGGAGCACATGAAGGCTCTCCTGTTATCTCTTGGACTTTCCTTCATCAGCACCGTGATCTGCCTGGTGATCTCCTACCCGCTGGCCATGATTCTCCGCAAGCGGGGCATCTCCAGCGGCAGCTTCATGGTCTTTGTCTTCATCCTTCCCATGTGGATGAACTTCCTGCTCCGCACCCTCGCCTGGCAGACGCTTCTGGAGAAGAACGGCGTCATCAACGGCGTGCTCTCAGCTCTTCATCTGCCGAACATCGCCATCATCAACACGCCGGCCGCCATCGTCCTGGGCATGGTCTACAACTTCCTGCCCTTCATGATCCTGCCCATCTACAATGTGCTGGAAAAGATCAGCGATGAGACCATCAACGCAGCCCGCGATCTGGGTGCCAACAACTTCCAGACTCTGGTGCATATCTGGTTTCCGTTAAGCATTCCGGGAATCATCAGCGGCATTACCATGGTATTTGTGCCGGCGCTGACCACCTTCGTCATCTCCAACCTCTTGGGCGGCAGCAAGATCATGCTGATCGGCAATATCATCGATCAGGAATTCACCAAGGGCAGCAACTGGAACCTGGGTTCCGGACTCTCCCTGGTCCTCATGATCTTCATCCTTCTGTCCATGGCGCTGGTCAACCGCTATGACAAAGACGGGGAAGGAGGTGCGTTCTGATGAAGCGCTATTCCTTCCGCCAGTTTATCCAGGACTTCTACATGGCCCTGGT
>DMCD01000027.1 GCA_003445895.1 Lachnoclostridium sp.
ATCGGCTGCGGCAAGAATTTCAAGGGCGTCTACGACCGGGAAACCCGAAGAATTGAGACCTTCAAGGCCAATATGAGCGGCCAGAAGGCGGTTTCCGAGAAGGACTATGACCTGGACGATCCGGAGCTGGAGGAGGCCATCGGCTTTACCAACTATGAGCATCTCCACGATGACCTGGAGCTCTTAGACGGCGCCGGCGCCGAGTTTGACCAGGAGAGGGTCAGCGCCGGAGAGCTTACGCCGGTATTCTTCGGGTCTGCCCTTACCAACTTCGGCGTGCAGACCTTCCTGGAGCATTTCCTCAGTATGACGACCTCACCGCTCCCGAGGAACACCGCGGAGGGGACGGTGGATCCCTTCGATGAAAACTTCACCGGATTTGTGTTCAAGATCCAGGCGAATATGAATAAGGCCCACCGGGACCGGGTGGCATTCATGCGGATTGTTTCCGGCAAGTTCACGGCAGGCATGGAAGTCAATCATGTGCAGGGCGGACGCAAAGTCCGGCTTACCCAGCCCCAGCAGATGATGGCGGATGAGCGCAAGATCGTGGAGGAAGCCTATGCCGGCGATATAATCGGCATCTTTGACCCGGGAATTTTCTCCATCGGCGACACCCTCTGCGAATCCGACAAAACGGTGACCTTCGAAGGAATTCCCACCTTCGCGCCGGAGCATTTCGCCAGAGTGCGGCAGATTGATACCATGAAGCGGAAGCAGTTTGTCAAGGGCATCGAACAGATTGCCCAGGAGGGCGCGATTCAGATCTTCCAGGAGATGAATTCCGGCATGGAGGAGATCATCGTCGGCGCCGTCGGCGTGCTGCAGTTTGAGGTGCTCACCTTCCGGCTCAAGAATGAGTACAACGTGGAGGTGGCGCTGGATCAGCTTCCCTATGAGCATATCCGCTGGATCAGGAACTGGCATGAGATTGACCCGGAGAGCATCCAGGGAACCTCGGATATGAAGCGCATCCGGGATCTGCGCGGCAATCCGCTGCTTCTGTTTGCCCATGAGTGGAGTGTCGGCATGGTGAAGGAGAGAAATCCGAAGCTGATTCTGGACGAGTTCGGAACGAATTAAGGAAGGAATCCGTACGGATTCCCTTGAAGTCGCTCAAAGCCGCGACGGGCTCCCCCGACCGAAGGCCGGGGGCAGAAAGGAGAATATCATGGATTATCGCGAAAAGATCGATGCGTATCTGGATAAACACAAGAAGGAGATGGTAAATGATATCATCGCCCTCTGCAGAGTCAACAGTGAGCGAAGTGCCTATGTAAAGCGCATGCCCTTCGGCGAGGGTCCGGCCCTGGCCCTCCGCACTGCCATGGATATGGGCGAACGCTACGGATTCAGCATCCGCAATTATGACAACTTTGTCTGCACGCTGGATCTGAATGACGGCGCTCCCCAGCTGGATATTCTGGCCCATCTGGATGTGGTGCCGGCCGGCGAAGGCTGGAGCGTGACCAAGGCCTATGAACCGATCGTAAAGGACGGCCGCATCTACGGAAGAGGCACCGCGGACGACAAGGGACCGGCGGTGGCGGCCGTGTACGCCATGCGCGCCGTCAAAGAACTGGGAATTCCGGTAACGAAGAACTGCAGGCTGATCCTCGGAACCGATGAGGAGAGCGGCAGCAGCGATATCATCCAGTATTATAACGACGAGCCGGAGGCACCGATGACATTTTCCCCGGATGCAGAGTTCCCGGTCACCAATGTAGAGAAGGGAAGACTCCCGGGAGAGATCCGGGCATCCTTTGAAAAGCCGGCGGAGGAGCTGCCGCGCATCATTAGCGTGGATGCCGGCATCCGGTTCAATGTGGTGCCGGACAGAGCGGCATGCCTGATCGAGGGCCTGGACGATAATTTTGTGAAGGATGCATGCGATGCGGTAACCGAGCAGACCGGCGTGAAGTTCTGGATCAGTGCGCGGGGGCAGAACAGACTGCTGATTGAGGCTTACGGCGAGACGGCCCATGCGTCCACACCGGCGGAAGGAAAGAATGCCCTCACATCCCTGCTGCGTCTCCTGGCATCTCTTCCCTTTGCGGATGCAGAGAATGTCCGGGCGCTCCGGCATCTGGAGAGCCTGTTCCCGTGGCATGACACGGAGGGACGTGCCGCAGGCGTTGCCATGGAGGATGAGGTATCCGGCGCGCTGACGCTGGCATTTACCATGTTCCATATGAATGAGGAGGAACTGACTGCCGGTTTCGATGCCCGTGTGCCTGCGGTCGGCAATGAAGAGAACGTTCTGGAGGTCCTGAAGGAGAAGATCGGAAAGTACAATCTGGAGCTGATCAATGAAACCATGACGAAGCCCCATGTGGTGGACGGAAATTCCGAATTTGTACAGACCCTTCTCAGGGATTACGAGGAGGTTTCCGGCCTTAAGGGCAGCTGTCAGTCCACCGGCGGCGGCACCTATGTGCATAACCTGAAGAACGGCGTCGCCTTCGGCGCTGCATTCCCCGGAACCGACAACCGGATGCACGGCCCGGATGAATTTGCCGTGATTGATCAGCTGGTGATGGCTGCGAAGATATTTGCGCGAGTAATTGCCGATCTGTGCGCTTAATTCGGAAAGGAGATTTGGATTGAACTGTCCCTACTGCAACGCATCTGACACAAAGGTAATTGACTCCCGTCCGGCAGAGGATAACAGCATCCGCCGCAGGAGACAGTGTGACCGCTGCGGGAGACGCTTTACCACCTACGAAAAACTGGAGACGATCCCCTTCATGGTGATCAAGAAGGACAATACCAGAGAGCTGTACAACCGCTCCAAGATCGAGGACGGCGTGCTCCGTTCCTGCCATAAGCGGCCGGTTTCCCCCCAGCAGATTGAACATCTGGTCAATGAGGTGGAGAATGAAATCATGGCCCGGGAAGAGCGGGAGATATCCACAACCTTTATCGGGGAGCTGGTGATGTCAAAGCTGAAAAGTCTGGATGAGGTTGCCTATGTCCGCTTTGCGTCGGTATACCGCCAGTTCAAGGATGTCCATACCTTTATGGAGGAGCTGGGCAAGATTCTGGAGAGCAAGACTGATGAGGCATAATCCATTCTATCCCTGGAAGTTCGTAAAGAGTGTCTATGCCATTCCCTACGAACGGCTGTATGAGGCGGGATACCGGGGAATCATATTTGATATTGATAATACGCTGACGGAGCACGGCGCTCCGGCCGATGAGAAGGTAAAGGGACTGTTCCGCAGGCTTCGGGAGATCGGATTTACAACCTGTCTGGTCTCCAACAACGGGAAAGAGCGGGTGCAGAAGCTGGCGGATGCGGTAGGATCTGCCTATACCTGGAAGGCCTGGAAGCCCCTTCCCTCGGCCTGCCGGAAGGCGATGAAGGTTATGGGAACCGGCAGAGAAGAGACGCTTCTCATCGGTGACCAGCTGTTTACGGATATCTGGTGTGCAAATCTGGCGGGGATCCGTTCCATTCTGGTCCGGCCCATCGACCCGAAGGAGGAGATCCAGATCGTTCTGAAACGTTTTCTGGAGGCGCCCTTCCTTCACGCATACGTGCATGAGCGGATTCGCATGCGCCGGGAAAAACGGCAAAGAAAAGGTTGAAAAAGACATTGGTTTCGTATATTATATAAAAGATCTAAGTGTGGCAGCACGATTCTAAGGAGGAAATTATTTTATGGTATCAGCAGGTGATTTCAGAAACGGTATTACTTTGGAGATCGACGGAGTCGTTTATCAGATCATGGAGTTCCAGCATGTTAAGCCGGGAAAGGGTGCTGCTTTCGTCAGAACAAAGATTAAGGACGTCATCAACGGCGGCGTAGTAGAGAGAACCTTCCGTCCGACAGAGAAGTTCCCGACCGCGAGAATCGATAAGGTTGACATGCAGTTCCTTTACAAGGATGGAGACCTTTTCAACTTCATGGATACCAATACTTATGAGCAGATCACTCTCAGCGAGGAGCTGGCCGGTGACGCGATGAAGTTTGTCAAGGAGAACGAGTCCGTAAAGGTACTTTCCTACAACGGCAACATCTTCTCCATCGAGGCTCCGCTTTTCGTGGAACTGGAGATTACAGATACTGAGCCGGGATTCAAGGGCGACACCGCTACCGGTGCTACCAAGCCGGCAACTGTAGAGACAGGTGCTCAGATTTCTGTACCGCTGTTTGTCAACATCGGCGACAAGGTTAAGATTGATACACGTACCGGTGAATATCTGTCCAGAGCTTAATACGACGGAAGTCCACTGTGAAAGCAGGGGGAGTGCTGCCAGAGCGAACATTGCACAAGGCGGCAGTCCCCCTCCTTTCGGTTGAAGGAGAATGCATTGAGCAGAATAGACCTGGATCAGAACGAGAACCGGCCGAAACCCCGCAGCAGAGGTTCGGATGCGGCGAGAAGACATCGGGTGCGCCTGCGGATCCTGCGCCGGATCCTGATTACGGTTCTGCTGATGGCGCTGTCCTTCGGCGCGGGATTCGGCATGGCAAAGTTTTCGGATGAGGACTTCCTCACCCGGAGAAAATATGTGGATCTGAGCGCCCTGGTGGCGCCCGACTGGATAAACCAGCAGTTTATTCCGGTGGGAAAGTACGCGAGACCGGGCATCAAGATGGAACGGATCAACGATGTGGTGATCCATTATGTGGCCAATCCGGGGACCACGGCCGAGCAGAACCGCAGTTACTTTGAGGGTCTGGAGAACCAGACGGACAGCAGCCGGACCTATGCCAGCTGCCATTTTATCATCGGCCTGGACGGAGAGATTATCCAGATTATCCCCATGGATGAGAAGGCCTACGCTTCCAATAACCGCAATTCCGATACGGTTGCCATCGAGTGCTGTCATCCCGGAGAGGACGGCAGATTTACCGATGAAACCATGAGCAGCCTGGTGAAGCTGACAGCCTGGATCCTCCATGAAACCGACCTGAAAGAGAAGAATGTTATCCGGCACTACGATGTGAACGGAAAAGTGTGCCCGAAGTACTACGTGGAGCATGAGGACGCCTGGGAGCAGTTCCTGGCGGATGTGAAGAGGGCACTGAAGGAGTACAGATGAAGACAATACCTGAACTGATTGCAGAAGAACTGAAGGGCGCCTTTGCGGCTGCCGGTTTCGATGAAAAATATGCCATGGTCACCCGGTCAAACCGTCCGGATCTCTGTGAATTCCAGTGCAACGGCGCGATGGCCTGCGCAAAGGTGTACAAAAAGAAGCCCATCGATATCGCGAACGCGGTTCTCGAACAGGCAAAGGACAGCACCATGTTTTCCGAGATCAGTGCCGTGATGCCGGGATTTATCAATATCCGCCTGAATCCCGTATGGCTTGCCGGCCATATCCAGAAAATCAGCGAGGATAAAAAGTTCGGCCTCAATGAAGCAGCCTATCCGGAGACCATTATCGTAGACTTCGGCGGAGCCAATGTGGCCAAGCCCCTTCACGTGGGACATTTAAGATCGGCAGTAATCGGCGAGAGCGTACAGCGCCTGGCCCGCTATATGGGACACAGGGTCATCAGCGATGTGCATCTGGGCGACTGGGGCCTGCAGATGGGTCTCATCATCACGGAGCTTCAGGAGAGAAAGCCGGACCTGGTGTATTTTGACC
>DMCD01000297.1:0-1397 GCA_003445895.1 Lachnoclostridium sp.
CGCCGCGGATCAATCACGTAAGGAATCTCTTTTCCGCAGGCTGCGGAGAAGGCCTTGATGATGTCCAGCACGCTGTAGCCGATGCCGGTGCCGAGGTTGAAGATGCCGACGCCGGAAACCTGGTCCATGCCCTTGATGGCGGCCACATGGCCCTTTGCCAGGTCAACGACGTGAATGTAGTCGCGGACGCCGGTGCCGTCGGGAGTGTCATAGTCATTGCCGAAGACGTGAACCTTCTCCAGCTTGCCGGAGGCAACCTGGGCTACGTAGGGCAGCAGGTTATTGGGAATTCCCTTCGGGTCCTCGCCGATGAGACCGCTCTCATGGGCGCCGATGGGATTGAAATACCGGAGCAGCATGACATGCCAGCGGTTATCGCTCTGCCAGAGGTCGGAGAGAATCCGCTCCTGCATGGACTTGGTGGCACCGTAGGGATTCGTGGTCTCGCCCAGCGGGCACTCCTCGGTGATGGGCACAAAGGCCGGATCGCCGTAGACCGTGGCGGAGGAGGAGAAGACGATGCTGAAGCAGCCGTGGCGCTTCATGGCCTTGCAGAGGTTGATGGTGGAGCCCAGGTTATTGCGGTAGTACTTCAGGGGCTCCTTCACGGATTCGCCCACTGCCTTGTAGCCGGCGAAGTGAATGACAGCGTCAATATTTTCCAGATCGAAGAGTTCGCTCACGCTGTCATAGTTCCGCAGGTCCAGATTGTAGAATTTGGGCCGTTTTCCGGTGATCTGCTCGATGCGGTCCACCACCATCTCCTTGGAATTGTAGAGATTGTCGGCGATGATGACGTCGTAGCCTGCATTCAGAAGCTCCACACAGGTGTGGCTTCCGATAAAACCGGTTCCTCCGGTGACAAGTATCTGCATAGTATTATTCCTCCTGCTGTGAATTTACTGTATGAATAAACCGGTCAAAGTGCTCTCTGCCGGAAGCTGTATCCGGGAACACACCGCAGTGCTCGAGAACCTTCGAGAATACAATGCCGATTTCCTTCTCAATGATCTGTGAAAGATTATCCTTATCCTGACCGGAAACATTCTCCGGCCGGTATTCCGGATATTTTTCAAGAATCTCCTCTGCCCAGGCTGCGTGGGACGAAAGCTCCGGAATCTGTGAGATGTCCTTTCCGGCGAGGATGGCAGCTTTGAGTGATTCCATCTCCCCGAGAAGACGGGCCGGAAGGACCGCCAGGCCCATCACCTCGATGAGTCCGATGTTTTCCTTCTTGATGTGATGCAGCTCCTGGTGGGGGTGGAAGATGCCCAGGGGGTATTCTTCCGTGGTCCGGTTATTCCTGAGCACCAGGTCCAGCTCGTAGAGACTGCCTCTTCTGCGGGCGATGGGGGTGATGGTGTTGTGGGGCGTATCCCCGGAATGGGCCAGGATGC
>DMCD01000297.1:1592-3221 GCA_003445895.1 Lachnoclostridium sp.
CCACATCCTCAAATCCCCGGAAAACCAGCTTCTCGCGGATACCTGCCTTCGCCATGGCGAAGGTGTATCTGCCGCCCTGGAAATGCTCATGGGTCAGGATGGAACCGCCGACAATGGGCAGGTCCGCGTTGGACCCTACGGTATAGTGAGGGAACATGGTGATGAATTCCATGAGCCTGCGGAAGGTCCGCACATCGATCTTCATGGGGACATGTTCCCCGGAGAGAACGATGCAGTGTTCGTTGTAGTAGACATAGGGCGAATACTGGAGGAACCATTCCTCCCCGTCCAGGGTAAGAGGGATAAGCCGGATATTCTGTCTGGCCGGGTGATTGAGCCGGCCGGCGTATCCTTCATTCTCCCGGCAGAGCAGGCACTTCGGATAGGAGGTCTGCTTTGCGTTAAGCGCTGCCGCGATGGCCTTTGGGTCTTTCTCCGGCTTGGAGAGATTGATGGTGATATCCAGGTCACCGTATTTCGTCGGGGCCACCCACTTCCGGTCCCTGCGGATCCGGTAGGTGCGGATATAGTCGGAATCCAGGGCCAGACGATAGAAGTAATCGGTGGCTGCTTCCGGACTTTCCTCATACTTTCTCCGGAAGGTGCGGATGACTTCGCCGGGCTTCGGGGTGAGAGCACCCATGAGGCGGGTGTCAAAGAGGTCCCTTGACGCGATGCCGTCATCGCAGATACCGCGCTGCACGGCATCTTCCAGAAGGCAGTGAAGGATATCCTCCAGCGGCGGGATATCCTGCGGAAGCGCGAGGTCTCCTTCTGGTTCCATATGCATGATGTCAAAAAGCGTGTTTGCCGTATAATAAATGTCGTCAGATGTGAACAGCTGTTTTTCCAGTCCGTAGGCGGTGAGCGCCATGACGGCCTGTTCCGCGCTCTGAAGCGTTGCAGTCATATGAAACCTCCCCCGGGAAAATTCATGTCTGTGAATATGCAGAAAAAAGATCTTCTGCACCATATTGATTATGGCGCGTATGGTAGCGAAAAACAATAGAATATCCTTCGGAAAACCTTGGATATTATTCTCATGAATTGTTATTTAAAATTTAAAAAAAAATATCTTGCAATGTGTCAGTCTATCGGTTATCATGATTACACTTTACAGGGGAGTTCAATTGCGGTGCGATTGTCTTTCACACCTGGTAGAGCAAAGTAGATAAGGAAACAAATGAATTGACCGAAATACGGAAGGTATGCCTCCGGCATACCTTTGAACCGCTCAAAGCCGCGGGGCTCTCGCCCCTGCGGGGCGAGCAGAGTGGAGGTTTTTGATGAGCAAGAGCAAGTTAATCCGTCTGGATGCGTCCAGAGTGAATGATTTCGTGAATGCAGCTTCCCGCTGTGGTTTTGACATTGACATTACCAACAGAGGCCGCGTCGGCGCGGTGGACGCAAAGTCTTATCTCGGTATTATGGGACTGGATCTGACAAAGGATCTTGAGGTTCGCTATGACGGTGAAGATGAGGCGTTTGAGGCGCTGCTGGACAGCCTGGCCGCAAAAGCAGAATAAGAAAAGCGAGAGAGAGCCCTCCGGTGTTGCCGGGGGGCTTATCGTGATCCCGGAGACAGAGTATTATGGCAAATGAAAACGTACAGAATCCCCGTCCCAGGAG
>DMCD01000244.1 GCA_003445895.1 Lachnoclostridium sp.
TCAGATGCCAGGAGATCGCTTCCCCCTCCCGGTCAGGGTCAGTCGCCAGAAAGACCTTGTCGGCCTTCTTCACTTCCTTCCTGAGTGCCGCCAGAATCTCCCCTTTTCCGCGGATTGTTATATATTTCGGTTCGTAATCATTCTCCGGATCAAAGCCCAGCTGGCTTTTGGGAAGATCCCGCACATGTCCGCCGGAGGCGTCCACGGTATAGTTGGATCCCAGGAATTTTTTTATTGTTTTCACCTTTGCCGGTGACTCTACAATTACCAGATTTTTTGCCATAATCCTCTATTTCCTGACGTAATACTGATTCTCTGACTGACGTATCAGTCCGCGTATTTCCAGACCTGCCAGAATCTCCATACACTCTGCCGAAGGAAGCCCTGCGCGCTCCATGATGTCATCCGCATGTCTGGGGTAGGAATCGATTGCACTATACACCATTTTCTCTTTCTTTGCAAGGTGTGCCCCGGAACTTTCATCCCGCACCCCGTTCTGCAGCTTCATATGAAAATAGTCCAGAATGTCCGTCGGATTGGTCACAATGCCGGCGCCCACCCGTATCAGGCGGTTGCATCCTTCACTGAGCGGATCGTTCCACCGGCCCGGAAGCGCAAACACATCCCGCCCCTGTTCTAGGGCCAGGTCCGCCGTGATCAGGGACCCGCTCCGCTTCTTTGCCTCAATCACAATCACCAGATCCGAAAGGCCGCTGATGATCCGGTTTCTGGCTGGAAAATGCCAGTGCAGGGGCCGGACGTCCGGGAGATGCTCGGAGATCAGGCCTCCTCTTACGGGAATCTCCATAAAGAGATTTCGGCTGGACTGGGGATAGCATACATTCAGTCCGTTTCCCAGCACGGCGAAGGCGAAGCCCCTTTCTGACAGCACGCCCTGATGCGCTGCTGCGTCCACGCCTTCGGCAAGCCCGCTTATCACCTGGATCCCGTATCTGGCAAGAAGCCGGCCGATGAACTCCGCCTGCTCTCTTCCGTAGTCGGTGCAGCTTCTCGCGCCGACGATGGCAGCCGACGGGATCTCATCGGAAGGCAGAGAGCCGCGGGCAAAAAGCCAGGCCGGGGAATCCCGGAGACTTTTCAGCCGCTTCGGGTAGTCGGGATCCTCCGGGATCACCAGCCGGATCCCCAGTTTATCCAGGCGCTCTTCCATGCGGTCTGTCATCGAATCGGTAATGGTGCATGCCTCCCACAGCGCCAGTTCCTTCGGCTTAAGGATCTCTTCTTCCCGGATGATATCAATAGGAAGTTTTCGGATATCCTCGTAGGATCCGGCGAGCTCCCGCAGCCGGTTCGCCCGAACGGCACCGATGTATTCATGCATGGCCAGCCAGAGTGCCGCTTTCTGCTCACGGTTCATAGCTCCTCCCTTCTCCAGTAATAGCCCAGAAATGATCGAAATGCGGCAGCCTGCGCCAGGTCCGATACGCGAATCCTCTCATGCTGTCCCAGGTCAGCGAGAGTCCGTGCCAGGCGAAGAAGCTTATCCGTCCCCCTGAGACTTGCGGAATGTGCTCCCAGATACTGCAGAAGAAAGGATTCCTCCTCCTTTCCCAAAGCGCAGAATTCCTCCAGCATTTTCCCCGTCATCTGCCCATTCCGCCGGATGGGGAGTCCTGAAAACCGCTTCTTCTGCCATTCTCTGGCCTGCAGCACCTTTTCCCTCATGGACGCCGAAGACTCGCCCGGCTCTCGCTTTCCCGGCAGTGCAATCTTCTGGAGCGGCACCTCCACCCCGATATCGATCCGGTCAAGAAAGGGCCCGGAAATGCCGGCGAGATATCTTCGCCGCTGCCAGACGGAACACCGGCACTTTCCCATATCCGGATAAAAACCGCACTTGCAGGGGTTCATGGCGCAGACCAGCAGGAAATCCGCCGGGTACTGTTCCGTGCCGGACACCCGGTTTACGGTGACCTTCCCCTCCTCCACCGGCTGCCGGAGAAGATCCAGAATCCGCGCCGGGAATTCCGGGAGCTCATCCAGAAACAGCACGCCGCCGGAGGCAAGGGACACCTCCCCCGGTTGGGGACGGCTTCCCCCGCCGATAAGGGCAGCCTTAGTGATACTGTGATGGGGCGACCGGAAGGGCCTTTTTGTGATCAGCGGTGCATCCGGGTCGAGCATGCCGCAGATACTGTACAGCTTGGATACCTCCAGGCTTTCCTCCCGGCTCATGGGCGGCAGAATGGAGGGAAGTCTTCTTGCCGCCATGGTTTTTCCCGTTCCTGCCGGTCCGATAAACAGCAGGTTATGGCCTCCGGCCGCGGCAGCCATGGAAGCCAGCCGCACCGAAGGAAGTCCCTGCAGATCCGAAAAATCAGGACCCGCATCCTCCGGTTCTCTGGAATATTCGATTCCTTCGGCGGCTGCCGTAAGGGGATTGTCTCTTCGGAGTATATTTATAACCTCCCGGATGTCCGATGCCCCGATAACGGCAATATCCTCCGCCAGGGTCCCCTCCCGCAGGTTTTCCTTCGGCAGAAATACCGCCTGAAACCCGTCGGCAGAAGCCTGCAGGGTACCCGGAAGAATTCCCCGCACCGGCCGAAGCGACCCGTCCAGCCCCAGTTCGCCGAAGAAGGCATAGGGCTCCGGCTTTTCCGGATTCAGCACCCCCAGGGCTGCGAGTATTCCCACGGCGATGGCGCAGTCGTAGGCCGTTCCGCCCTTTCGGATCCCCGCCGGCGACAGATTGACGGTAATTTTCCTGGGGGGAATGGCAAATCCCGCGTTCCGCAACGCCGTCCGCACCCGCTCCTGGGCTTCCCTGGTCTCCTCCGAAAGATATCCGACCATGGAAAAACCGGGCAGACCGTCTGAAACGTCGACCTCCGCCGTAACCCGGAAACTCTCCACGCCGTGAATTCCGTATGTATGAACTTTTGAAATCAATACTGAAACCTCCGCTGAAAAATGCGCAGAGTAAGACAGATAAAACTTCAGAATGGCAGTCTGAACGAAATGTTGTAATTATTGTACGCCGAAAATGTGAAAAAAACAAGAGGGGCACGGCAGCCTGCGCTGCCGTACCCCTCCGGGATAAAATTATAATTAATTGTTGTAGAGATCTCCCAGCTTGTTGAGATATTCGAATCTCTCCTTTGCAGCCTTCTCGTTCTCTGCATCGAGCTTCGCTGCTCTTTCCTTGTTCTTCAGAGCCAGAGATGCATAACGAACCTCGCCCTTCAGGAATTCCTGATAATCTCCGGTCGGAGCCTTGGAATCCAGGGTGAACTTCTTGTCGCCGCCTGCCGGATTGAACCGGAAGTTGTGCCAGTAACCGCACTCTACAGCCAGCTTCTCCTCGGTCTGGGCCTTGCTCATGCCCTTCTTGATGCCGTGGTTGATACACGGAGCATATGCCATGATCAGGGACGGACCCGGATAAGCCTCTGCCTCAGCGATAGCCTTGACAGTCTGTGCATAGTCAGCGCCCATGGCAATCTGTGCAACATAGACATAGCCGTAGCTCATTGCGATGGAAGCAAGGTCTTTCTTCTTGGTCTCCTTACCGCCTGCAGCGAACTGTGCCACAGCGCCGGTCGGGGTTGCCTTGGAAGCCTGGCCGCCGGTGTTGGAGTAAACCTCGGTATCGTAAACCATGATGTTGATATCCTTGCCGGAAGCAAGTACATGGTCGAGACCGCCGAAGCCGATATCATATCCCCAGCCGTCGCCGCCGAAGGCCCACTGAGACTTCTTTGCAAGGAAGTCCTTGTTCTCCACGATTTCCTTTGCCAGCGGATCGTCGATCTCTGCAGCAGCTTCTACCAGCTTGTCGGTTGCAAGACCGTTGAGTGCGCCGATGCCGAAGGTATCGTTCCACTCCTGTGCAGCAGCCTTATACTCAGCAGTTGCCTTGTCAGAAGCAGCCAGCTCGTCAACTCTGATCTTCAGGTTGTCGCGCATTGCGTTCTGTGCAAGCAGCATACCATAGCTGAACTCAGCCGCATCCTCGAACAGGGAGTTGTTCCATGCCGGTCCCTTGCCCTCAAGGTTTACGGTGTACGGTGTGGACGGTGAAGAGTTGCCCCAGATGGAGGAGCATCCGGTTGCGTTGCCGATGTACATTCTGTCGCCGAAGAGCTGTGTGATGAGCTTTGCATACGGTGTCTCACCGCAGCCTGCGCATGCGCCGGAGAACTCAAGCAGCGGCTTCTTGAACTGGCTTCCCTTAACGGTGTTCTCTTTGAACTTCGCGATAACGTCCTTCTTCTCCGGAAGCTTCTGGCTGTAATCGAATGCAGCCTGCTGGCAGAGACCGTTATCCAGCGGAACCATGGTCAGAGCCTTCTCACCCTTCATGCCCGGGCATAC
>DMCD01000061.1 GCA_003445895.1 Lachnoclostridium sp.
TCAAACTGATGGCACCGGGGCTTGGCCCGAAGGGCCTCTGTATATGCCTCCGCGATGGCTCTGTCGTCCGCGCCGCCCCGAAGAAGACTCCGGAGGTCTGCGCCGGTATCATACTGCAGGCAGGTCTTCAGGTAGCCGTCGGCTGTGAGCCTCACCCGGTTGCAGTCTTTGCAGAACTTATGGCTGACGGCGCTGATAAAGCCGATTCGGCCCTGAAAGCCGGGCACGGCATAGTAATGGCAGGGACCATTGCCCAGTTTCTCTTTCACCGGCGTAAATGTGCCGAACTTCTTTTCCAGGCGGCGCCGGATATCATCCTCCTGCAGCGCCGTGTAGGTGCTGCCCAGCCCCACCGGCATCATCTCGATGAACCGGACATGGATCTTATGATCTCTTGCAAATTCCGCCAGAGACGCCAGGTCCTCGTCATTGACGCCGGGGATCGGCACCGTATTGAGCTTGACCGGAATCCGCCCTGCCTCATCTGCATAGCGGATGCCTTCCATCACGTCCTTAAACCGCTTTCTCCGGGTAATGCTTTCAAATATCTTCTCATCCAGGGTATCCAGGCTTATGGTCACCGAATCCAGCCCGGCATCCACCAGGCTGTCATACATGGACTTCAGAAGCACGCCGTTGGTGGTCAGCGTGGTATTCTCAATCCCCGGGATTTCGCGGATGCCGCGGATAAGGTCCGCCACGCCCAGCCGCACCAGGGGTTCGCCGCCGGTGATCTTCACCTTCCGGATGCCCTCCGAGGCGAAGATCCGGCAGAGGCGCCAGATCTCATCGAACCGCAGGATCTCACTGTGCCCCACATCACACACGCCCTCTTCCGGCATGCAGTACAGACACCGCAGATTGCAGCGATCTGTGATGGAAATCCGCATATAATCAATATTTCTGCCGTAATTATCTTTCATGGCTTATTCCGCCTTTGCTGAGAATACCTTCAAGAACCATTAACGGACAAAACCTCCGCTTTTTCCGCCGGACTTACGTTCCAGATGAATCTCATTCATCTCCATCCGCTTGTCGATGGCCTTGCACATATCATAGATGGTCAGGAGCGCGACCTGTACGCCGGTGAGGGCTTCCATCTCCACCCCCGTCTTCGAGTCGGTCTTTGCCGTACATATGGCTTTGATCTCCAGGTTTTCTTCGTCAATCTCAAAGTCCACACTGCAGCCGGTAAGAGGCAGCGGGTGACACATGGGAATCAGATCCGAAGTCCTTTTTACAGCCATAATGCCCGCCACCCGGGCGACCCCCAGCACATCTCCCTTCTTGACGGTGCCGGCAAGCACCGCCTCCATCACCGGACGGCTCACCCGTATCTTCCCGGTGGCCGTCGCCTCCCGGTGGGTAATCTGCTTCTCGGTCACATCCACCATAATGGCGTTGCCCTTCGCATCAAAATGGGTCAGTCCATTCTCCATATCCGTCTCCCTCAGGGTGTTTCTTTTTTCAAAAAATAACGTCAATTCATTATAGCACAACTACCGGAAGTTTCCTATCAGCAATTACGATAAGGTACCGCGAAACTGCCGATAGCCAGGCAGATATCGCGGAAGGAAGCCGCCCCCCTTCATCCAAAGCCGATCGGAAGATTTCGTCAGCCGGTGCGAGCATAGTGACAGCTGCGGAGCAGTGTCTGAGCCTGCGCAGCAGGCGAGTTTTGCAAAGCAGCTGTCCATAGGCGGCGGAGCAGCGGCACGAAACCGACGTGTTTGCGGATGAAGGGGGCGGCTTCCTTCCGGAAATAGAAAGGGGCGGCAGTTGCCTGCCGCCCCCATGTGGATATATTACAGTTTTCCGTTCAGATTAGTTGAAGCTCTGCTCGGTTCTCTCGATGATCTCGTTCTGGAGTGCATTGTCCAGGTTGCGGAAATAGTCGGAGTAGCCGGCTACGCGGACGATAAGCTCCTTGTACTCATCCGGACGCTTCTGTGCATCCTTCAGGGTCTCACGGTCGATAACGTTGAACTGGATGTGGTGGCCGTCCATTGCGAAGTAGGAACGAATCAGCGCTGCCAGGTTGTCGATGCCGCTCTGGCCTGCAAGAGCGGCCGGTGTGAACTTCTGGTTCAGCAGAGTTCCGCCGGTGGAGCAGTGATCCATCTTGGAGCAGGACTTGATAACAGCGGTCGGTCCGCTGATATCTGCGCCCTTCTCCGGGGAAATGCCCTCGGACAGCGGCTTGTGAGCCAGACGTCCGTTGGGTGCTGCGATCATGACATCACCGAAGTAAACGTGGCAGGTGGTCGGAAGCATATCGATGTGATACTGTCCGCCCTTGATGGTCGGTCTGCCGGTGATGTAATCTCTGTACTCGTTGAATACGGACTTCATGATGTCATCTGCATAATCATCATCGTTGCCGTACTTCGGAGTCTTATTCTTAACCAGGTTCAGGATATCCTCGTGGCCCTCGAAGTTGTCGTTCATGGCCTCGATGAGTTCCTTCATGGTGAACTTCTGGTTGTCATATACGTTGTACTTGATGGCTGCAAGTGCATCGGAGATGGATCCGATACCAACACCCTGGATGTAGTTGGTGTTGTATCTTGCGCCGCCTGCATTGTAGTCCTTGCCCTTCTTGATGCAGTCGTCGGTGCAGATGGAAAGGAACGGAGCCGGCATCTCTTCTGCGTAGATCTTCTCGATAACCAGGTTGCCGCGCATCTTCACATCGATGATGTACTCAAGCTGCTTCTTGAAGGCCTCGAAGAGCTCCTCATAGGACTTGTAATCCTCCGCATGTCCGGTGTGCAGACCGATCTGCTTCTCGAACATCGGATCCCAGCCGTCATAGAGCGCCAGCTGCAGGCACTTCGGAATGTTCAGATATCCGGTAAGGATATAAGCCTCGGTTCCCCATGCGCCGGTCTCAACACAGCCGGAGCATCCGGAATTACGGGCATCCACCAGGGACTTGCCTGCGTTCAGAAGCTCCTGGATGAGCTCGTCGGTATTGTAGAATGCCGGCTGGCCCCAGCCCTGACGTGCAATCTCGCAGGCTCTCTTGAGGAACTTGTCCGGAGTCTTCTTGGAAATCTGTACGTTGGAGTTCGGCTGGTTCTGACGCATATCCTCCATGCAGTCCAGAATCAGGTAGGAAACTTCGTTTACGCCGTCGGCGCCGTCCTCGGTCACACCGCCGGAGTTGATGTTTGCAAAGTCAACGTAGGTACCGGACTCCTTCAGGGTAACACCGACCTTAACCGGTGCCGGGGAGTTGAACAGCTTAACCCACAGGCACTCCAGAAGCTCGAGAGCTCTGGTGTCGTCCAGGGTGCCGTCTGCGGTATCTTTTCTGTAGAACGGAATCAGGTGCTGGTCAAGACGTCCCGGTGTGAATGCATCCCACGGATTCAGCTCGGTGGTAACGCCCAGGTGTGTGAACCAGTACATCTGCAGTGCCTGCCAGTAGGTCTCCGGCTTGTGCTCCGGAACAACGGCGCAGTTGGCAGCGATCTGCTCGAGCTCAGCCTTGCGGACCGGATCGGTGCACTCTGCAGCTCTCTCCAGTGCCAGGTCATGATATCTCTTGCCCAGGATCATGATAGCGTCGCAGTCAATCTCCATGGCGCGGAGTTCCTGCTCCTTGTCATAAGCTTCCGGATCATTGAAGTAATCCAGCTTAGCGATGGCTTCCTGGATTTCCTTCTTGTAGTCGCCGTAGCCCTTGATGTAGAAGTTCTTGCCGCCTGCGGTATGGCCCGGGCCTCTCTGCTCCATGAACTCGGTGAACATACCGACCTCATAGCAGTCTCTCCACTCCTGGGTCATAGCCTTCAGGATGTGCTCGCGGACAGCTCTGTCCTTCCAGTACGGGATAATAACCTTCTCCTGAATGTCCAGCTGCTCCTGGGTAACGGTGAAGTTAACCAGCTTTCTGTCATTCATGACATGCATATCTTCCAGAGTGTGGCAGCAAAGCTCCGGGAATGTCGGGGAGCACTGCGGGTCTACGCCCTTCTCGCCTACCAGAAGCTCATCATCGCCCAGATACAGGGTCTTTCTGGAGAAATACTCCTTCAGAACCAGAGCTCTCAGAACCGGAATGGAAACTGCGCCCTCGTACTTCTGATAAACTTCGGTCTCAATAACGGCTCTCTCCAGATCCAGATGGGGCTGGGTGGAGTGGCTGATTCTTCTCAGTCTCTTGATTCTCTCGGTGCATCCGCGCTCGTTGTCCTTCAACAGACCCTCAGGGGTATTGACGTTAAAGGAAGTATCGACTCTCTCTGCCATGGTAATCATCCTCCTATTAAAACTTTTGTGAATCCATGCTCTTCAAACATGGTTTTAAAATGTTCCATAAGTTCCTTATCCGGCTTCACCATCGACGCCTCGTCATAGGGGCGGTCCAGGGAAGCGTATTTTCCCTTGCCGATATCATGATAGGGCAGAAGGTTTACCTGCTGCACCTTCACATGATTGTCTTCCAGGAAACGGATAACACTGTTTATATACTCGTCCGTCGCATTCACTTTACCGATAATGGGAAGTCTGGCATAGATTCCCGCGCCGTCATTGCTGAGCTTCACCAGATTTTCCAGAATCAGGGCGTTGTCCACTCCGATGTAATCCTTATGCTCTTCGCTGTCGATGGCCTTGATGTCATAGAGAAATACGTCCGCAAAGGGTATCAGCCGCTTCAGGTTTTCGTACTTCGTATAGCCGCTGGTATCGATGAATACGCTGATGCCTTCCCGGTGCAGCCTTTTGCAGAGCTGCTCGATATAATCGATATTCTGGGCCATCACCTCGCCGCCGGAGAGGGTCACGCCGCCGCCGGACTGCTCGTAGAAGATCTGATCCTTCTTTGCTTCCTTCACCAGCTCATCGACGGTGTATTCTTTTCCCGCAATCTCTCTGGCTTCCTTGATGCACCAGTCCGTACAGACACCGCAGGCGGTGCACTTGTCCCGGTCAAAGACCAGCTTTCCATCCACTATGCTGTTGGCCTGCTGCGGACATTTCACAACGCACTTTCCGCAGACCACACACTTATTATGGTGGAAAATGAGTTCTTTCTCATACCGCTGACTCTCCGGGTTATGACACCAGCGGCACTTCAGGGGACATCCCTTGAAGAAAATCGTGGTGCGCACGCCGTCTCCGTCATGGGTTGAGAACTTCTGAATATTAAAAACAAGCGGTTTCCCGTCCAAGGTAATCACCTCTTCCTTTGAACTGGAATTGATTTTAGACTACAGTCTAGTTTCTATTCTGATTTTACACTATCGCTATATAAAATGCAACGCTCCGGCG
>DMCD01000142.1:0-8176 GCA_003445895.1 Lachnoclostridium sp.
ACCCGCACCACCATCGGCAGGTGCACCCGGAGTCTCCCAAGCTCCAGGCGGAAGCACTCTCCCGTCCGCATGAGGCACCCCAGAGACAGGATCACGCTGAATACCTCGGAGAGAACCGTGGCCAGGGCCACGCCGGTGACGCCGAGCCCCATCCCCGCCACAAACAGCAGGTCCAGGCCGATATTGGCAAAGCAGGCCGCAATCAGGAAGTACAGAGGCCTTCTGGAATCTCCCACCGCCCGCAGGATGCCCGATCCCATGTTGTAGAGCAGATTGGCCGTCACGCCGATGAGATAAATGGTCAGATAGCGGACCGAATCCGCCATCGTCTCCTCCGGCGTGTTCATCATCCGCAGGGCCGGTCGGATGAGCGGCAGCCCCGCGATGGTCATGAACAGGCCGCATACAATGGCAAACACGATGCCGGTGTGGACCGCATCGCTGACGCTCCGCTCATCATCTGCCCCGAAGTACTGGGAAATGAGAACGGACACGCCGGAGGTGAGTCCGACGAAAAAGAACACCATGAGGTTTACCAGAAGGGTGGTGCTTCCCCCCACCGCCGCCAGCGCCCGCGTTCCCACGAAGCGCCCGACGATCACCGCATCTGCCGTGTTATACAGCTGCTGAAAAAAGGTCCCGAAGAGAATCGGGAAAAAGAAGCGGAGAATCTGTTTCCAGATGGTCCCTTCCGTGACATTTACCGCTGACATACTGCTGCCGCGTTTCCTTTCCTGTTATCGTTCAATGTTCCGCGTTGCATTCCTGAGCCACGTCTGCTCTTCCGGAAGAAGCAGGGGCCCAATCTCCTCATACACCTTCCGGTGATACCGGTTGAGTGCCTCGATGTCCTCATCGCTCATCCAGCGGACGTCGATGACCGACAGATCCACCGGCACCAGCGTCAGAGGTTCAAATTCCAGGAACTTTCCGAAGGCCGTCTCCGGCCCCGGGACGCAGAGAAGAAGGTTTTCCGTGCGGATTCCGCATTTTCCCTCGATATAAAGTCCCGGTTCATCGGAGGTGACCATTCCGGGCGCAAACGGTGCATTGTCCCGCTCCAGACTCTCCTCCCGGACGCGGAACCGGATTGCCTGGGGTCCTTCATGGACAACGCCGAGGAATCCTACGCCGTGTCCCGTCCCGTGATTGAAATCCAGTCCTTCCTTCCAGAGAACCTCTCTGGCCGCATAGTCCAGGGTCAGTCCCCGTACGCCCTCGCGGAAGCGGGCATTCATCAGCCGGAGAAATCCCACGGCCACCAGGGTAAAATACTTCTTTTCCTCCTCCGTCACCGGGCCCAGCGCCACGGTGCGGGTGATATCTGTCGTTCCCTCCAGATACTGTCCGCCGGAGTCCACAAGGTAAAGGCCCCGCGGCGAAAGCTTCCGGCTTCCCACCGCCGGCGCCTCATAGTGGCACATGGCTGCATTGTCGCTGTAAGCGGAGATGGTATCAAAGCTCGGGCCAAGGCACCCCTCCTGCTCCATGCGGAGCTTATCCAGGTGCGCTGCCGCCGAGGCCTCATCCACGTCTCCTCCCGGCACCTCCTGTTCCAGCCAGCGGAGGAACCGGATCATGGCGACCGCATCTTTTCTGTGGCAGCGCCGCATATTTTCGCACTCGACCGGATTCTTCACCGCTTTTAAGAATGTGGTCGGATTGATCTGGTCATTGAGCGCATTGTTCTCCGAAAGAGATCTCCAGACAGCGGCGCTGATACGTCCCTTTTCCAGAAGAACGGCATGCCCGCTCATCCGGCCTGCTTCTTCAAAGAAGCTCTGGTAAGGCGCGGTCTCCACGCCGTTTTCTGCAAGACCCTGCAGAACCTCCGCAGGGATCCTGCTCTCATCCGCAAACAGCCGGATCTTTTCCTGTGTCATGATAAGGAAGGCCAGGAAAACCGGCGTGCAGGGAATATCGCTGCCCCGGAGGTTTAAAAGCCAGCATATATCGTCAAGGGAGGTCAGAACATGCATGTCACTCCCCCGCATTTTCATGGCCAGCCGCACCTGCGTAATCTTTACTTTCGCAGAAAGGCCCGCGTATTTTTCATCCAGCTGCCAGACCGGAGACTGCGGGAGCGCAGGGCGGTCGGGCCAGACACGTCCGACCAGATCCTTATCCATGCAGAAGCGAACCCCTGCAGGAAGCTTCTTCTCCAGCTTTTCACAGGCTGCTTCGCTGATGCACCTGCCGTCAAAGCCCAGCACATCCCCCTTTTTGAGCTTTTCTGCCAGGAACTCCTCCACGGTGGGTACGTCCGGCTCACCCATGCGGTACAGGGTGATCCCGCTTCCGGAAAGCTCGCGGGCTGCCTGTACAAAATATCTGCCGTCGGTCCAGAGTCCCGCTTCTTCTGCGGTCACCACCGCCGTGCCCGCGGATCCGGTAAACCCGGTCAGGAATTCCCGGCATCGGAAATAGGGTCCCGCATACTCGGAATCATGAAAATCCGCCGTTCCCACCAGGTATGCGCTCACCTGCTCTTCTGCCATCACATGTCTGAGGTCCTCTATCTGTCTTCTTATATTTCTGTCGTTACTCATATTCCTTCCCGTGTTCCTTAAGCGCATCTTCAATCGCCCCGGAGATCGCCTCCCCGTAGGTCGGATAAGCCCGCATGGCCATCCGCAGCTGGTTCGCCGTCAGTCCGTTGGCAATGGCCGTAGCCATCTCACCGATCATGTCCGTCGCCCTGAGGCACATGATCTGGGCCCCGACCAGCGTGTTAGTGTAAGCCTCAAAGAGAAGCTTCACAAATCCCCGGTGTTCGTCGGTGAGGATCGCCTTTCCGTTCTCCCGCATCATCGCGATACCGGTCTTGACTTTCATATTATATAAAGCCGCTTCCGCCTCCGTACATCCCACGGAAGCGATCTCCGGATCGGAGAAAATACAGATCGGCACCAGCGGAATGGCCACATACATTCCGTTCGGAACCACGGACAGCTGCAGCCGGTGTCCCCGCTTTGCGATATGCTCCACCACGTACGCTCCCTGCGAAGCCGCCACATGGGCCAGACGCATTCTGGCCACGGTATCACCGATGGCATATACGCCGGCCTGGGTCGTCCGGTAGGGTGCCTTTGTCACGGGACGTCCGTCCCTGAGTTCTACCTCACAGTCCTCCGCCAGGACCTCATCCATCCGGGGACGCCGTCCCACTGAAAGAAGGACCCGGTCTGCCGCCGCAGAGGCCATTTTCCCGTTTCTGCGGTACTCCACCTGCACTTCCCCTTCGGTCTCGCCGGGCTCATTTTCCCGGATACCGGTAACAACCACGCCGCAGAGCACCTCCACGCCCTTGTCCTCCAGGCTTTCCTGCAGCTCGCAGGAAATGGTCTCATCCATGGAATCCAGGAGTCTCGAGCTCATCTCCAGCATGGTAACCTTCGCGCCCAGGGTTGCGTAGATGGTCGCCAGCTCCACCCCGATGATGCCGCCGCCGATGACCACCAGGCGGTCATAGCACCAGTCCGGTTCCGCCAGCAGCTTTCTGCTGGTCATAACCTGCGGCAGTTTAACCCCCGGAAGATCCGGGATGACCGGATGGGCGCCGTTCGCCAGAATCACATTTTCCCCGTAGACATAGTCCGTCCCGGCGGCGGTGATAATCTCCACCGCATTGTTCCGGTGAAGCCGGCCCGTTCCGTAGCGGATCTCGGCCCCGCTCTCCGAAAGACGCCGGAGCACCCGCGCCCGGAGCTTCTCTACGCTTTCCTTCTTATATTTCTGCAGTCCTGTGTAATCGTAGCTCACATCCCCGATGGTGATGCCGAACTTTCCGCTTCTCTGAATGTCCCGGTATACCCAGGTTGCCTGCAGCATGGATTTGGCCGGCACACACCCTGTGTTGATGCAGGCGCCGCCGACCAAATCCTTTTCTATCAGAACTGTACGCATCCCGAGACGGGCGGCGTGTTCCGCCGCCGTATATCCTCCCGGGCCTCCGCCAATTACTACCAGATCATACCGTTCCGCCATATCTTCCCCCCCTGATACTGCGACACGTTTACAGCAGGTGAATGTGATGCTCCTCCGCTGTCGCCCGGATGCCGTCCGGCCATACCGAAGACTGCACCTCGCCGATGTGGGCTTTCCGCAGGAAGAACATGCAGATTCTGGACTGTCCGATGCCGCCGCCGATGGTGAGCGGAAGTCTTCCCTCCAGAAGGGCCTTCTGGAACGGCAGTCCTGCCCTGTCCTCGCAGCCGGATTTCTTCAGCTGGGCTGCCAGGGAACGCTCGTCCACGCGGATACCCATGGAGGACAGCTCCAGGGCAATGTCCAGTACCGGATAATACACGATGATATCGCCGTTCAGAGACCAGTCATCATAGTCCGGTGCCCGGCCGTCGTGCCGTTCGCCGGAACGCAGCTTATCACCGATCTGCTCGATGAAGATCGCACCGTGAAGCTTGGCTGCCTTGTACTCTCTCTCCTTCGGCGTAAGATCCGGGTACATGTCTTCCAGCTCCTGGGAAGTCAGGAAGGTGATGTCGTTCGGCAGCACTCTTCCGATATAGTCATATTCGTAGGCCATGTAATCCTCGGTCACCTTCAGTGCCTTATACACGGCATGCACCGTTTCCTCCAGGAAGGTCCGGGTCCGGTCATTCCTGGTGATGACCTTCTCCCAGTCCCACTGGTCTACATAGATGGAATGGATATTATCTGTATCTTCATCGCGGCGGATGGCGCTCATATCTGTATAGATGCCCTCGCCGGGCTCAAACCCATACTCCTTCAGGGCATAGCGTTTCCACTTTGCCAGGGACTGGACCACCTCAGCGGGACGATCGTCCTGTTCTCCGACACCGAAAGACACCGGCCGCTCGACACCGTTCAGGTTATCGTTCATACCGGTCTCCGGCCATACAAACAGCGGCGCGGACACGCGGGACAGGTTTAGCTGCTTTGCCAGCTCTCTCTGGAAAAAATCCTTGATGATCTTGATGGCCGCCTGCGTTTCCCGCAGCGAAAGGATCGGCTTATATCCTTCCGGGATGATCAAATGCTCCATGGTATACCTCCGTAATTTTCTTTGTCTGTACAGTTATAGCAAACTTGGCGTGAATCTGCAACACCGGACTAAACGTTCCCTGCTGTTTTATCACTGTTTTTTTACGAAACTGATTGACCTTTTCGGACAAAGTAAGTATAATAGACTTCGCGTAAGAAATCGGGGCGTGGCGTAGTTTGGTAGCGCGCNNCTCTGGCTGACCATGCTGTCCGGCACGGGAGTTTACGAGCTTCTTCCCGGCTTCATTGCAGGAACCATTGCCGCAGTTGTTGTGACTCTCGGCACACAGGAGCCCTCCAAGGAAGTAGAAGAAATGTTCGACCACGCAGTCTCCGACAACTACAACGAATAAATCGGCATCGAACATGATGCAAGCATAAATCCGAGACTGAATTTGTCCGGCCCGTG
The DNA here is from genome assembly GCA_003445895.1 of Lachnoclostridium sp. Lineage (GTDB taxonomy): Bacteria > Bacillota > Clostridia > Lachnospirales > Lachnospiraceae > Clostridium_R. The sequence continues at coordinate 5,435 of DMCD01000142.1, forward strand.
AGTAGTAACACGGTTATTCAAATTTATACTTGCGTTTCTTCTATAAAAATGTTATAAATATATGGTCGGTCCAATACGATCCTCATAAAGATCCTTGACCGGCCATAAATACCGGGGTGTGGCGTAGTTTGGTAGCGCGCTCGGCTGGGGGCCGAGAGGTCGCAAGTTCAAATCTTGTCGCCCCGACGCACAAAGAGGCTGAATCCTAAAAGATTCAGCCTCTTTGCTGTTTATACGTATTCTGTCTGGTCTCTTTACCTCAGTTTCAGCAGTGCTCCCAGAAGGGATGTGCCGTCAAATGCCTCTTTCTCCGGCTTCTGCACCGGTGCATTCTCCGCCTTTGCACTGTCAACTGCCGAGGAAACGCCGTTCAAAAGAGTCGGCGCAATGATGCTCAGAACCTGGGCGACCTGGGCCGCATTCAGTCCGGACTCCTTCTCCATCTCATTCATGGCCGGAGAATCCTTTCCGAGAATATGGCCGATAATCTTGGCGCCGTCTTCCTCATCAGCCTCTTTCATCTGATCCGCCACAGACTTTTTGCTGCTGTGCTGCCCAAGGGCGCTGAGCAGGGATGCCGCACCCGACTGGGAGGAGGCATTGTTCGTCATCGCCTTCATCAGAATCGGAATGGCAATCAGAAGAAGCTTTGTGATCTGTTTGGACGTAAGTCCGGTCTTACCGGCGATGGTTCCGACAGAATTCTCTTCTGTCATGGAACCGAGAAGCAAGCTCAGAAGATTCATAATTTTTCTCCTTTTTGATGATGCGTTAACGAGTCACTCTGTTAAAATAATACATCAGAATTCTGAAAAATGCATCCCCCGGCTGCACTTCTTTCCATCCCCCCCAAAGTATGGTATTCTTGCAGTATAGACGACGTAAAAGCATGGGCGTTTCACACTGGGAGCTTCGCTATGATTAGTTTTGATTTGGATATGACCCTTCTGGATCATAAAACCGGAAAAATTCCGGACAGCGCCATGGAGGCCATAGACCGGCTGCGGAAATCGGGCCGCCGGATTGTCCTCGCCACAGGCCGGGATATGGACAACCGGTACAGCCGGCCCTGGCGCGACCTCATCGCTCCCGACGGCATCGTCCATATGAACGGCACCAAGGTCACGGCCGGAGGCGAAATCATATTCGATCACCGGTTCGACCCGGAGCTTTTAAAGCGCATTCTCCGCTTCTGCGACGCCCGGGGGTACGGCATCGGCATGACCATCGGCAATGACGATTACTACATCCATCCCGAGGTGGTCCGGGCCAATGATATCCGCCACTGGGGCAGCTGCGGAAGACAGTTCCTGGACCCCTGGAAAATTCCGGAGCTTCCCGTCCGGACACTCGCCTTCATCGGAGACCGGGAACAGGTGGCGGTGATGGAAAAAGAATTCCCGATGCTCCGCTTCCCCATGTTTTCCACCTACACCGGGGCAGACGTCATCGAAAAGGGCTGCTCCAAGGCGGACGGCCTCATCCGGCTCGCCCGGGCCTTCGGCGAAGACGAGAGTCTCTCCGATACCGTGGCCTTCGGGGACAGCATGAACGATATGGAAATCATCCGTGCCGCAGGATGCGGCGTAGCTATGGGCAATGCCATCCCCGCACTGAAAGAAGCCGCCGACTACGTGACCGACCCCATCGACAGGGACGGGATATGGAATGCATGTAAGAAATTAGGGCTGTTTTAGACGCAGCGCGTCTTGTCCACCACCCGGAAACATAAAAGCATCGCAGTGAGAGTAAACTCTCCTGCGATGCTTTTTTATTTCCGGGTGGTGCCGGAATAAACTAATATTTTCTCCACGTCGGGGGATAGAACAGCATCATCAGCGGGAAGATCTCCAGTCGTCCGGCCAGCATATCGAAGATGAGGACCAGCTTGGAGAAGTTGCTGAAGAATCCGAAGTTCTGTGTCGGACCCACCATGGCGAGTCCCGGTCCGATATTGTTGAAGGTGGCGGCCACCGCCGTGAAGTTGGTTACCAGGTCATATCCGTCCAGGGAAACCAGCAAGTTGGATACCGCAAAGATCAGCACGTAAAGCACCAGGAATATGTTGATGGAACGGGTCACGCTCAGATCCACGGACTTGCCGTCCATCTTGACCTTGCATACCATGTTCGGATGCAGGAACAGCTTGAATTCCTTGTGGGCGTTCTTCATGGCGATCACCAGGCGGGATACCTTGAAGCCGCCGCCGGTACTGCCGGCGCAGGCGCCGATCAGCATGAGAAGCACCAGCACGGTCTTCGGCGCAGACGGCCAGAGGTCGAAGTCTGTCGTTCCGAATCCGGTGGTCGTGATGATGGAGGCCACCTGGAAAAAGGCTTCATGCAGTGCTCTTCCGGCGCTGTGATAGAAGGACGCGGTCGTGGCGGTGATGATGGCCACGGCGCAGGCCACGATGCCGAAGTAGGCCCGGGGCTCTTCACTGGAAAATGCCCCGCGGAAGTTCTTCATGACAAGCAGGAAGTACACGTTGAAGTTAACGCCGAACAGCAGGCAGAACACCGCGGTGATGGTCTGCAGGTGCGGCGCATATGCCGCAAGGCTGTTGTTGGTGATGGCGAATCCTCCCGTTCCCGCAGTGCCGAAGGCGATGCAGAAAGCGTCAAATACCGGCATTCCCGCCAGAATCAGCACGATAATCTGCACGACCGTCATGGCAAAGTAGATCTGGTAGAGGATCATGGCCGTGGTCTTGACCTTCGGAAGCATACGCTCCACGCTGGG
>DMCD01000142.1:8365-10482 GCA_003445895.1 Lachnoclostridium sp.
ATACTGGCTCCCGTGGTGGTAAATCCGGACGCTGTCTCAAATACCGCATCCACCGGGTTCTGAATAGACCCGGTAAGCAGAAATGGCAGGGCTCCCGTAAGGCTCAGCACAATCCAGCTGAGAGAAACCGTCGCCATACTCTCCGCCGTATAGTAGATCTGCCGCTTCGGCTTTCTCAGCACCAGCGGCACGCCGATCACAAGGCAGATCAGCATCGACAGAAGAAATCCGATAATCTCCCGCTCTCCGTAAATCACGGCGACCAAGCAGGGCAGCGCCATGAATCCTGTCTGGAAGATGCAGATCCACCCGAGAATATAGAAAATAATGGAATAATTCATTTGGTATCTGCTCCTATTCCGCCAGAATATCCTTGATATCGTGGAGACCGGTATGGCTTGTTACCACAATCACGGTATCCCCGGGCTGAATCTGGTCCTGGCCGCGGGGGATAATGATCTTGCCCTTCCGCATCAGGGCTGCAATCAGGAGATTTTTCCGGAGCTTCAGCTCCATCAGCGGCTTCTCCGTTACCCCGGATTCCTCCCGGATAATGAATTCCAGCGCTTCCGCCTTGTTGTCCAGGATATGATACAGGGTCTCCACGTTGCTGCCGATGGAATTCTGCATTGCCCGGACATACTGCAGGATGTAGTCTGCGGTAATGTACTTCGGATAGATCACGCTGCCCAGGTCCAGACGGCCGATGAGCTCATCAAACTGAAGACGGTTTACCTTCGTAACCAGCTTGGCGCTGCTGTTGTCCCGGGCAAACATGGAAAGGAAGATATTCTCTTCATCGATATTGGTCAGAGTGACGAAGGACTCTGTATTTGCCAGGCCTTCCTCGATCAGGAGGTTCTGGTCCGTTCCGTCTCCGTGGATGACGATGGTATTCTCCAGCTTCTCGCTGAGGTTTTCACAGCGATCCCGGTCACGCTCCACAATCTTGACGCGGATATTCATCTTTTCCAGCATTCCCGCCAGATAATAGGAAATGGTGCTTCCGCCGATGATCATCGTGCTCTTGACCTGGTTGGTCTGCAGTCCGATGCGGTGAAAGAATGCCGCGGATTTCTCCGGAGAGGCAATGATGGAAACCTTATCGCCATTCTCCAGCACAAACTGTCCGCTGGGGATAAAGACCTCATCTCCCCGCTCCACGCCGCAGAACAGGATCTCCGGGTGCAGTTTATTGTCGATATCCATGATCTTCTGGCCGGCGAGGCCGAATTCCTCTTTCAGCCGGAACTTCAGAAGCTCGATACGGTTCTTGGCAAAGGAATCAATCTGAATCGCGGAGGGGAAGCGGAGAACCTTGGAAATCTCCGTGGCTGCAGCCAGCTCCGGATTGATGATCATCGAGATGCCCATCTGCTCTTTGATGAATCCGATCTCATTGCTGTAAATGGGATTCCGGACTCTGGCGATGGTGTGGCAGTGGCCCGCGCGTCTCGCGATCAGACAGCACAGAAGATTCAGCTCATCTTCCGCCGTGACGGAGATGAATACATCCGCCGTCTTGATGCCCGCTTCTATCTGCGTGGTAATGCTGGCTCCGTTGCCAACCAGGCGGATGGCATCGATGTCCTCGGAAATCTTTGACAGTTTTTCCGCATTCTTATCCACCATAACAACATTGTGGCCTTCCCGGACCAGCATATCCGCCAGGGTTACGCCGACTTTTCCGCAGCCGATAACAATGATATTCATACTTTAATCCTTTTCTGGTAAATGCACATAATCGAACTTATCATAGCATTGTCGATAGAAAATTGCAACAATTCAACATTTTCCATTCCTTTTATGATATGATACAATATATAGGGGTCGGAGTCCGTCCGGCCCGGAGAATTACAAGATAAAGGAATGATTCATATGGCACAGAATTCAGGCAGAAACCGCCCGTCCGGAGGTCGGAGAACCACCCGGCAGGCAGCATATGGCCGCACAGGAAGAAGCAGCAGCCCCCGGAGAACCACGGCTCCCCGGAGCTCCTCCTCCGCCCGCCGCAGAAAAAAGAGAAGAAAACAGGGGACCCAGCTTCTGCTGGCCTATCTGCTCCGCGCAGCTTCCATTCTTCTTATCCTTCTGCTCCTGTGGTTTGTCGTGAAGGG
>DMCD01000021.1:0-215 GCA_003445895.1 Lachnoclostridium sp.
GGCCGACCTCTCCGGCCTGCTGGAGCGCCGATTTGACGTTCCCCAGTATCTGGAGCGCCAGAAGGGCTATGTGGAGGCCCTGCGCACCTGGATCGCCTACACGGAAGACTACAGCCGCTACATGTTCGGCACCGACTGGCCCCTTCCGAATTACAAAAACTACATCGACGTCATCAAGGCCATCATCCCGAGGCAGCACTGGGAAGAGGTCTTCC
>DMCD01000021.1:368-1478 GCA_003445895.1 Lachnoclostridium sp.
GTCTGAAGAGACGGAGGCATCCCCCGCTGCTGTTATACTTTGAACCGGTATCCCACGCCCCAGATGGTCTCAATATACTGGGGTCTGGCGGTATTAAACTCGATTTTCTCCCGGATTTTCTTGATGTGCACCGTCACGGTGGCGATGTCTCCCAGGGATTCCATGCCCCAGATTTCCCTGAACAGCTCCTCCTTGGTGTACACATGGTTCGGGTTCTGCGCCAGGAAGGACAGAAGGTCGAATTCCTTGGTGGTAAAGTTCTTCTCCTCGCCGTTAATCCATACACGGCGGGCCGTCTTGTCAATCTTAAGGCCCCGGATCTCAATGATCTCATTCTCCAGGCGTCCCTTTCCGATCAGCCGCTCATAGCGGGCCAGATGGGCCTTCACCCGGGCCACCATCTCACTGGGGCTGAAAGGCTTGGTGATATAGTCGTCCGCGCCCAGACCCAGGCCCCGGATCTTGTCGATGTCATCCTTCTTCGCCGAAACGATGATCACCGGCGTATTCCTGGTGCTGCGGATCTGCTTGCAGATCTCAAAGCCGTCGGTGCCCGGCAGCATCAGGTCCAGGAGAATCAGGTCAAAGTTCTCCGTCAGGCTCCTCTGCAGTCCCCGGTCGCCGTCATTCTCTATCTCCACCTCAAAACCGGAAAGCTCCAGATAATCCTTCTCCAGCTCCGCGATACTGACTTCATCTTCAATGATCAATATTCTGCTCATCTTTTTCTGCCTCCTGATACTTCCTCAGTTCAAAATGCATGCCGGTTCCCACGCCTTCCGTGCTGGTGGCCCAGATGCGGCCGCCGTGGTCCTCGATAATCTTCTTTACAATAGACAGGCCGATTCCGCTGCCGCCCCGGGAGGAATTCCGCGAGGCGTCCGTCCGGTAGAACCGGTCAAATATTTTCGGCAGGTCCTGCTTTGCGATGCCGGAACCATTGTCCTCGATGGATGTCAGGATAAAGTCGCCCTGATCTCTTATCTCGATGCTGATGCGGCCCGGCTTCTTGTCCAGATACTTCAGCGAATTGCCGATAATGTTGTTGATGACCCGCTTCATCTGCTCCGGGTCGGCGATGACGCACACGCTGTCCGCCACATTTGTCTG
>DMCD01000021.1:1665-8131 GCA_003445895.1 Lachnoclostridium sp.
TAGAAGGTCAGCTCGTCCAGAAGGCGGTCCATATCCATGGTTTTATTGTAGATTGTGCGGATGTACTTGTCCAGCTTTTCCGGCGAGGAGGCCACGCCGTCCCGGATGCCCTCCACATAGCCCTTGATGGCAGTCAGGGGTGTCCGGAGGTCATGGGAAATATTGGAGAGCAGCATCTTGCTCTCCTTGTCGTAGGCCACCTTCTCCTCCGCCGACTCCTTGAGCCGGATGCGCATCTCCTCGAAGTCCCGGCAGAGCATGCCGATCTCCGAGTCGCTGTCCACCTCCAGGGTAAAATCCAGGTTGCCGTCCCGAATCTCCTTCATGGCTGCCTGCAGGCTCCTAAGCGGCCGGATGACGTCCTGAAACACCCATCCGCAGAGGGTCACGCCGCCCACCACCACGATAATCAGTCCGAAGAACAGCACCTCATCCCGGGGAATGTTCCAGGGAATCCGCTCCTCAAAGGCCATCAGCACAAGCAACAGAAAGGGCACCAGGGTGACCGAGAACATCACCGGCACCAGACTTTTTTTCGCCTTCATAGGGTACCTCACAGGAAAATAATACAAAAAGCTGCCGCATACACATATTATAGCATATGTGTGCTGCGGCAGCTCTGTTTTTCTGCTGTGATGTGTCCCTGCCGCGGCATGCGCGGCCGCGCAGAAACCTTTTTTACTTCAGGTATGCGGCAAGCGTCTCCACCCGGTCGCATTTCTCCCAGGGAAGGTCGATGTCGGTGCGGCCGAAGTGGCCGTAGGCCGCGGTCTGGCGGTAGATCGGTCTTCTCAGATCCAGCATCTTGATGATGCCCGCCGGACGCAGGTCAAAGTTCTCCTTCACGATCTCCACAAGACGGCTGTTGGACAGCTTTCCGGTTCCGAAGGTGTCCACCATGATGGATGTGGGCTGGGCTACGCCGATGGCGTAGGACAGCTGAATCTGGCAGCGGTCAGCCAGACCTGCCGCCACGATATTCTTGGCCACATAGCGGGCTGCGTAGCAGGCGGAGCGGTCCACCTTGGTGCAGTCCTTTCCGGAGAATGCGCCGCCGCCGTGTCCGGACGCGCCGCCGTAGGTGTCAACCACAATCTTTCTTCCGGTAAGTCCGCTGTCGCCCATGGGGCCGCCGATGACGAACCGGCCCGTCGGATTGATGAAGAACTTGGTATCCTCCGCCACCAGCTCCTGCGGCAAAACCTCATCGAAGATATACTTCTTCACATCCTTATGGATCTGCTCCTGGGAAATGTCTTCGCTGTGCTGGGTAGACAGAACCACCGCATCCAGCTTGACGGGCTTTCCATTCTCATCATACTCCACCGTCACCTGGGTCTTGCCGTCGGGACGAAGATAGGGCAGCGTGCCGTTCTTGCGGACCTCGGCCAGCTTTCTGGAGAGGCGGTGGGCCAGGGCGATGGGATAGGGCATAAACTCCGGGGTCTCATTGATGGCATAGCCGAACATCATACCCTGGTCGCCGGCGCCGATGCCGTCCAGCTGCTCCTCGCTCATATGCTGTTCCCGGACCTCCAGCGCCCGGTCCACGCCCATGGCGATATCCGGGGACTGCTGGTGGATCATGACCTGCACGGCGCAGGTGTCGGCATCAAATCCCATCTCGGAGCTGGTGTAGCCGATCTCCCGGACGGTGTCGCGCACAATCTTCTGAATATCCACATTTGCCTTGGTGGTGATTTCACCCAGAACACACACAATACCCGTGGTGGTAACGGTCTCGCAGGCAACCCGGCTCATGGGGTCCTGGGAGAGCATCGCGTCCAGAATCGCATCCGAGATCTGGTCGCACATCTTATCCGGATGTCCTTCGGTTACGGACTCGGAGGTAAATAATCTTCTTTCCATCTGTCATATTCCTTTCCTGAAAAAAAAGAGATCCGCGAAATGTGCGCGGATCTGATTTATTATGATCAAATCCACTTATTGCTCGGTGGGAATTCCCGCCGCTCAGGCTGGCACCTTCCGTTATCCGGACACTTCCGGGTACGGGGTTGTCGTGACTTCATCGATCCTATGTATCTCCATCACTCTGAATAAGGGATATAGTTATTCAATTGAAAAACGATAAGGCATCGGCCCGGCCTCATATCAGCCGATACGCAGGCGGAACTTCTGTGCCTCCCGCTCGGACTCCACCGCCTCGATGCAGGCGCCGAGTCCCCGGAGCTTCTCCTCGAAGCTCTCATAGCCGCGGCGGATATAGCCAATCTCATCCACGACCGTGTAGCCGTCCGCAGCAAGGCCCGCCAGTACCAGCGCGGCTCCGGCACGCAAATCCGGTGCCACCACTTCCGCGCCCATCAGCTTGTTTACGCCGACGATAATAGCGGTGTTGCCTTCCACATGGATATTGCCGCCCATGCGGGACAGCTCATCCACATACTTGAAACGGTTCTCGAAAATACTCTCGGTGACGATGCTCGTACCCTCCGCCAGCGCCAGTGTAACCGTGATCTGCGGCTGCATGTCGGTCGGAAAGCCCGGGTAGGGCAGCGTCTTGATATTCATGTGGTTCTGGTGCGGACGACCCACCACGCGGATCGCCTCGTCAAATTCCGTCACCTCACAGCCCAGCTCGATGAGCTTCGCCGTGATGGATTCCAGATGCTTCGGAATGACATTCTGGATGGTGATATCGCCGCGGGTCACCGCAGCGGCGCACATGAAGGTACCCGCCTCAATCTGGTCCGGAATAATGGAATACTCCGTGCCGTGAAGCCGTTTCACGCCGCGGATGCGGATCACGTCCGTTCCGGCGCCGCGGATATTGGCACCCATGCTGTTTAAGAAGTTGGCCACATCAACCACGTGGGGTTCCTTGGCGGGGTTCTCGATGATCGTCTCCCCCTCGGCCAGCGCTGCAGCCATCATGATATTGATGGTGGCGCCGACGGAAACCACATCCAGATAGATGTGACTGCCGATCAGGTCGATGGCGTGGGCGTAGACCGTGCCGTTCTTCTCCACGCTGACCTTCGCGCCCAGGGCCCGGAAGCCCTTCAGGTGCAGGTCAATGGGACGGCTTCCGATATTGCAGCCGCCCGGCAGCGGAACCTCGGCACTCTTGTATCGTCCGAGCAGGGCTCCCAGGAAATAGTAGGATGCCCTGATCTTCCTCATATATTCGTCTTCCACCCGTACCTGGTGGATATCACCTGTATTGATCCTCACGGTGTGCCGGTCAATCCGGTCCACACGCGCGCCGATCTGCATCAGGGCTTCCAGCAGAACATTGATGTCCCGCACGTCCGGCAGATTCTCGATCACCACATCCTCATCGGTCATGATGGTCGCTGCAAGGATGCCCAGGGCCGCGTTTTTAGCGCCCCCGATATTCACCTCGCCTGCCAGAGGTATGCCGCCCTTTATGATAAACTGACTCATGAAAAACACCTCAAAGCGTATATTCGGTCGTATTATATACCAAATGTTTCAGTAATGCAAAGAGTTTGTGAAAATTGTGTGAAGCTATTGTTTCAGGAAGCACACAAAATCATTGCCCAGTGCATCAAAGAACGCATTGGAGTCGTTGATTCCGAGGAGTTCTTCGAACATCTCCTCCGTGCCCGGATTGTGAACCACCACCACATTGCTGAACCGGTCATAGCCCGGAATCAGCAGATAATGGTCATCGTCGGTAAATGCGCACACCGGCATTCCCTCAGAAATAAAGTACAGCACCTGGCTTAAGGAAAGTCCCCCGCAGTCCAGAAGAAGGGTTCCGTCCTCAGCGGTCTGCCGGTTCTCCCGGTACTCCGCCAGGTACCGCTCCGCCAGGGCATGGGCCGTGCCGTTATCCCCGACCCGGGCCTCCTGGGCGCGGTCCACGCGGGACCAGATGACGTTGCCGTGCTCATCGGTGACAACGCCCATGCCGTCCCAGGTCCTGCGGACGGCGTCCGCAAAGTCCGTATAAAGGCCGTTGTAGTCGCCCCGGACATAGGAGATCCAGGCCTCGGTGCCGTGAGTGCCGCCGCCTTCAAGAACGACCGCACTGTCCTCCCGCGCCTCCATCCGTCCCGGGATTCTCGCCCGGCTCTGCTGCTCCGTGGTACTGGTCTGGAGGAAATACACCCGTCCCATCACCCGGTCCGCCAGATAGCCGATGCCGGCCATGGCCGCATTTTCCTGCTCCATATTGCTGATCAGCGTGTCCTCCGTCTCCGGCACATAGCCGGACTCCGTCTTCCGCATCCGTTCCATATGAATGCGGCTGTCGGCGATTGACACGTCCATCAGGCAGATATCCGGTTTTTCATACCGGGCTTCCTGCTCCATCGCCTCGTTTACGACCTCCACCGCATAGAGCGGCAGGCCCATCACCCGGCCGTGGCGCTTCAGCAGCTCCTCCGGGTGTCCCAGGCCGTAGACCAGGTCCGAGCCCACAAAGCCCACCAGCTTCACCACGGAGTTGCCCTCCGCCGTCACGCCGGTCTGCTCGCCGCTCTCTAAGTCCAGCACCCGGATGCCCTCAGAATACCAGGGCTCATCGCTGTCCATCCAGGCGATGCGGGACCGGTCCCCGCTGGCGGCGAAATTCTCCTCCGTAAGCCCGGAGGCCACCACCTCCACGGAATGGTCCGTGAGAGATACGCCGTAGACGGTGTGATTCATCAGAAGATACAGGGTCTCTCCTCCCGCCAGATAGCAGAAGGTATCCACGTCCTCCTGCAGACGGCAGGCATCCTCCTTCGAAGGAAGATACAGAAGCTCTGTGAGCACATTTTCCGTATTGTCATACCGGTAGAGGCAGACGCCGGTGGTTCCGGTGTGGGGACCCCGGCAGAGATAGCCGCTGACAAGAAAATACATCTCGCCGGTCTCGCTGACCGCCAGAATTCTCGCCTTCTCCGCCCCCGCAAGCCGTCCCGGGTCATCGTCGCTCTCCCTCGCCGTGTAAACCTCCGTGGTGATGCCCGACTCCGTATCGTGGAGCCAGACCTCGCCTGCGGTCACAAAAGCCTTCATGCGGCCGGATTCCTCCTCCACGGACTGGAGGCCCTCCCCGTCGGTGATGCCCAGCATGATTCTCGTATCCGTGAACATGGACGGATCCCCGGAGAAAATCTGGTTTGTCCGGCGGGTGAAATCCATCATGAAGATGCGTTCCGCGCCCCGGCGCATGGTAAAGCTTTCCTTCACGTCAAAAAAGCACTCCCCCCGTTCCGTCTCGCAGCGGGTGGTATAGGTGCGGACCACAACCCCGGTGTCTCCCCGAAGCTCTCTTAGGTGCATGGAAGCCTCGCCCACCATCTGCATGCCAGTGGCGTGCCAGGTCAGCATATCAAAATTATTCTTCAGCGTCACATAGCCCAGGGTGCTGTTGTCCTCATTGGCATCCACCTCCAGATAAGTGGTCAGGTCCCTGGCCTGCTGCTGATTAAAAGTCTTTTCCGAAAACTCCTCCGCCAGCGCCAGCATCTCCTCCGTATACGGCGAAGAGGGAAGCAGTATTCTCGTATAATAAGAATATTCCTTCCCGTCGTTAGCGCTGAGCATCAGCGTCATATTATACTCTTCGTCCTTCTGGATCAGGTTCTGAATCGGCAGAATGGCCCGAAGCCGCCCGCCGTCATCGGAAAGCTCCGAGACCTCGGTCCGCTCCACCAGCCGCTCCCCGCTCAGATCCCTTATCTCATAGCGGAGTCCGGTGATAACCTCACCCTCCGGCTCAATCAGGACCGCCAGCTGCCGGTCCTCCGGCAGAATCGTCAGGTCCGTTCTTCCGGTGTACTCCCGCTCATCGTCCGTGTAGCCGCGGAGTTCATTCATCTCCCGTCCGAGGAACCAGAACGAAACCCCGGGGATGTGGACATCCGCCGCCTCATGATAGACGGCCTGGGCGTCCTCTTCCTCCTCGGCGTCCCGGAGCGTCGTCCTCACTGTCAGTACCGCCAGAATTAATACCACAGCCAGGACCGACACCATCAGAACCCGGCGAAGCATCAAAAGCTTCTCTCTCATGTGATCAGCCGAACAGCTTTGCCGGATATACTCCGTCCGCGATCAGTCTGGCAAATGCTGCCGCTACGGTCTCCTTGTCCTCCCGGTAGGTGACGCCGAACCAGCGGTCCTTCGTCTCCAGCACCGCCACGCGGGCCTTCCCGGCCTGTACCAGGGAATCGATTACCATCGGAAGCAGATACTCGGAAGAGGTATCCCCCTCCGGAAGCTTTGCAAGGAACTCCGGGAATCCCGTCGCCAGCTCCTCGATAAAGGAAGCCGGCAGGCCCCACATATTCATGGAGACATGCTGATCCTCACGGACCGTCACCGGATTGCCGGCCTTGTCCGTGGCCTGCATGCCCTCGGGAGTCTTGCGGATATTGTAGGTCTCGGTCACCTTCGTCATGGTGCCGTCCTCTCCCACCTCGCAGACGCCGCGGGTCACGGTGCCGTTGTCACTTAAGGTATTGCTGAGAATGTATCCCGCCATGCACAT
>DMCD01000023.1 GCA_003445895.1 Lachnoclostridium sp.
AACTGTCCCGCCTCCGGGCGGGATGCTCCCGAAGTACATTATATGCAGGAGGAAAAGCCAATGAAAACTGATATTGAGATCGCTCAGGAGGCCCATGGCCTTAATATTCTTGAGATTGCAAAAGCAGAAGGCATCGATGAGAAGTACATCGAGCAGTACGGCACCAACAAGGCAAAGATCAACTACACTCTGCTGAAGGATATGGCAGACAAGCCGAACGGCAAGCTGATTCTGGTAACTGCTATCACCCCGACTCCGGCAGGCGAAGGCAAGACCACCACTTCCGTAGGTCTGACCGATGGTCTTCACAAGATCGGCAAGAAGGTTGCAGTTGCCCTTCGTGAGCCCTCCCTGGGACCGGTATTCGGCGTAAAGGGCGGCGCTGCAGGCGGCGGCTATGCACAGGTTATCCCGATGGTGGATATCAACCTTCACTTCACCGGTGACTTCCATGCCATCGGCGCAGCAAACAACCTGCTTGCTGCCATGATCGACAACCACATTTACCAGGGCAATGCACTCCGCATCGATCCGAAGAGAATCACCTGGAAGCGTGTTGTGGATATGAACGACCGTCAGCTGAGAAACATCGTGGACGGCCTCGGCAAGAGAACCGACGGTGCAACCCGTGTGGACGGATTTGACATCACCGTTGCCAGCGAGATCATGGCCTGCTTCTGCCTGGCCACCGACATCAAGGACCTGAAGGAGCGTCTTGCAAGAATCATCATTGGCTACAACTATGACAACCAGCCGGTAACCGCAGGCGAGTTGAATGCCGCCGGCGCTATGGCAGCTCTTCTGAAGGATGCCCTGAAGCCGAACCTGGTTCAGACCCTGGAGCACACACCGGCCTTCATCCACGGCGGCCCCTTCGCAAACATTGCCCACGGCTGCAACTCCGTACTGGCAACCACCATGGCTCTGAAGCTGAACGACTATGTGGTTACCGAGGCAGGCTTCGGTGCTGACCTGGGCGCAGAGAAGTTCATCGATATCAAGTGCCGCATGACCGGCCTTCGTCCGAGCGCCGTTGTCATCGTAGCTACCGTTCGTGCCCTGAAGCATCACGGCGGCGTGGCCAAGGCTGACCTCAACAACGAGAACCTGGAAGCTCTGGAGAAGGGCCTTCCGAACCTGCTGCAGCACGTGGAGAACGTGACCAAGGTCTTCGGACTTCCCTGCGTCGTTGCCATCAACCGCTTCCCGTTTGACTCCGAGGCAGAGCTTAAGCTCATCGAGGACAAGTGCCACGAGCTGGGCGTCAATGTATGCCTGTCCGAAGTATGGGCCAAGGGCGGCGAAGGCGGCAAGGATCTCGCAGAAGAGGTTGTCCGTCTCTGCGAGAAGGAGAGCAGCCTGAACTTCACCTACGAGACAGAGGATTCCATCGAGGAGAAGCTCAACAAGATCGCTACAAAGATTTACCACGCCGACGGCGTAGAGCTGACCACCGAGGCCAGAAAGCAGCTGAAGCAGCTCACCGAGCTCGGTTTCGGCAACCTGCCCATCTGCATGGCCAAGACCCAGTACAGCTTCTCCGATGACCAGCACCTGCTCGGCGCACCGAGAGGATTCAAGATCACCATCCGGAACCTGAAGGTTTCCGCAGGCGCAGGCTTCATCGTAGCTCTGACCGGTGACATCATGACCATGCCGGGTCTTCCGAAGGTACCGTCCGCAAACAACATCGACGTTACCGATGACGGCAGAATCACCGGACTGTTCTAAAATTTAAATTATACACGGGGCTGTCGCATTATATGCGTATGACGTATAAATACACTCTGGAGGGAACATCCGCAGCGCCGGTACTTAGCAAGTGCTTGCACGAGCTTAGTACCGCTGCGCGAGGACTAAGTGCAAACGGTTCCCGGAAGAGTTGTATTTATACACAATACGCTATGTGCGGCAGCCCCAATGCGGTTTTACGGAGGATAGTATCATGAACTGTTTTTCTGCAGCTGAGGCAGTTGCGAATTTTGTGGGAGCCGCGAAAAAGAAGGCATCGCTCCCCATCTGGAAGATGCTGCTCTTAGGCGTCCTTGCCGGCATGTTTATCGCCCTGGGCGGCGTATCTTCCGGTGCGGCGAGCCACGCCGTGACGGATGCGGGACTCGCGAAGACCCTGAGCGGCGTTCTGTTCCCGGGCGGCCTTGCCCTGGTGGTTCTCATGGGTGCGGAGCTGTTTACCGGCAACTGCCTGATCTTCATCGGCGTCCTGGACGGGAAGGTGTCTTTTGCAGAGATGCTTAAGAACTGGATCTTCGTCTATCTGGGCAATTTCATCGGCAGCATCATCGTGGCCGGCGGCTGTGCCTTCTTCGGTCAGATGAATCTGGGCGGCGGCGCCTTCGGTGCGGCCTGCATCAAAACTGCCGCGGCCAAGGTTTCTCTGCCCTTCGCCAATGCGGTGGTTCTCGGCTTTTTCTGCAACCTGGCGGTCTGCTTCGCCGTCCTTGCCGCTTCGGAAGCAAAGGATGTGGCCGGAAAGATCATCGGCGTGTTCTTCCCCATCGCTTTCTTTGTTATCTGCGGATTCGAGCACTGCGTTGCCAACATGTATTATGTGCCGGCAGGCATCTTCGCATCCCAGGTTCCGGCCTATGCCGGGAAAGCTGCAGAAATGGGTGTTGATATGACAAAACTCACCTGGGGAGCCTTCTTTACAGGGAATCTTCTGCCTGTTACAATAGGTAATATTCTGGGCGGTCTCTTTGTGGCGGCGGCCATGTATGCCGCTTATAAGCCGGAGAAAAAGTGATGTTCGGATTTCACAGACATACTCCGGAAAAGACCGGAACAACGGAAGCAGAGCTGAATCAGACAGAACAGAGTGCGGCAGACGGGCGTCTGCGGAAAGGACAGAGTATGAAGATCGCGATCGGAAACGACCATGCGGCAGTACAGATGAAGCAGGAGATCAGCGAGTATCTTGAGGAAAAGGGATACGAGATTATCAATGTCGGCACCGACACGCCGGAGAGCGTGGATTATCCGGTCTACGGAGAAAAGGTAGCCCGTAAAGTGGTTGACGGAGAGGCAGACTTAGGCATCGCCATCTGCGGTACCGGCCTCGGCATCTCCCTTGCGGCCAACAAGGTAAAGGGAATCCGCGCCTGCGTCTGCAGCGAACCTTACACCGCACAGATGTCCCGCCGGCACAATAACTGCAACGTGCTCTGCTTCGGCGCCCGCGTTGTGGGCCTGGATCTGGCCAAGATGATTGTCGACACCTGGCTTTCCTCCGAATTTGAGGGAGGACGTCACCAGAGAAGAGTCGATATGATCATGGATATCGAAGCAAAAGACTGAACCTGAAAAATAAGGAAATAGATCCCCGGGCAGGAGCTGCATATCTGCAGAACCTGTCCGGGGTTTTTCTGTTTATTGCGCAGGTCATGCATCCGGTGGTATACTGTAAAGATGAAATGAGGTATATGAATGAATTCTAAGGTATTGCGCACGCTGGAATATACAAAAATCATCGAGAGACTTACAGAGTTTGCCACCACCGATCCGGGGCGGGCTCTCTGCAGGGAGCTTGTCCCTTCCACGGACCTGGAACAGATCCGGATGATGCAGGGGCATACGACGGATGCTCTGGACCGGATACGGATGAAGGGGAGTCTCTCCTTTTCCGGGGTAAAGGACCTGCGAGGCTCCATGAAGCGCCTGGAGATCGGCGGAACCCTGGGAATGTCGGAGCTTCTGCAGACCGGGTCTCTCCTGAATGTGGTAAGACGGGCCATCACCTACGGACAGCATGAAAAGTCGGAGGAGATTCCGGATGACTCCCTGGATGAGATGTTCCGGGAGCTGGATCCGCTGACGCCTGTGGCAAATGAGATCCGCCGGTGCATTCTGGCGGAGGATGAGGTGGCGGATGATGCAAGCCCCGGACTTCAGAAGGTCAGACGCCAGATGAAGGCGGTGGAGGGGCGGGTGCACACCCAGCTGAATTCCATCCTCAATTCCAGCCGCAGCTATCTGCAGGAGGGAATCATCACCATGCGGCAGGGCCGGTACTGCCTGCCGGTCAAGGCAGAGCACAAGGCCCAGGTGCCGGGCATGGTGCACGACCAGTCCGCCACCGGTTCCACCGTGTTTATCGAGCCGATGGCGATTATAAAGCTGAATAACGAGCTGCGGGAGCTGGAAGCCCAGGAAAAGCGGGAGATCGAGTTCGTCCTGGCGGCCCTCTCCGCGGAGATTGCGCCCTATACCGGCGTGATTCTGCAGAACCAGAAGATTCTTTCCGAGCTGGACTTTATCTTTGCCCGGGCTGAGCTTTCAAAGTCCTGCAAGGGCACGGAGCCGAAGTTCAATACCGACCGGTATATCAATATCCGGGACGGGCGGCATCCGCTGCTGGATCCGAAGAAGGTGGTTCCCGTCAATATCTGGCTGGGGCGTGACTTCGACCTTCTGGTGGTCACCGGACCGAACACCGGCGGCAAGACCGTATCGCTCAAAACCGTGGGCCTGTTCACCCTGATGGGACAGGCAGGACTCCACATCCCGGCCTTTGAGGGCTCGGAGCTGGCGGTATTCAAAGAGGTTTTTGCCGATATCGGAGACGAGCAGTCCATCGAGCAGAGCCTCAGTACCTTCTCCGCCCACATGAAGAATATCGTGGAGATTCTCGGGAAGGCGGACATGGATTCTCTCTGCCTCTTCGATGAGCTGGGAGCGGGAACTGACCCCACGGAGGGTGCGGCGATTGCCATCTCTGTTCTGCATTTCCTTCATAACATGACGGTCCGGACCATGGCCACCACCCACTACAGTGAGCTGAAGGTCTATGCCCTGCAGACGCCGCAGGTGGAAAATGCCTGCTGTGA
>DMCD01000252.1 GCA_003445895.1 Lachnoclostridium sp.
CTGGGTCTTCCGCCGTAGTGAATCCGGCCCTGGAAGATATCCGCGGAATCCGGTCCCAGTTCCTTTGCCGCATCCGAGGGCTCATCCTCGGCAGGCTTCTCCACCTCTGTGGCGGAGATAACCAGTTTCGGCTCCGGCGCCGCAGCAGCCGCTGCCGGCTTTGCAGCCGGTTTATCCATCATATCTCTTACGGAAGCAGCCAGTTCTTTCTCCTCCTGCACTTCTTCCGGAAGCTTATCTGTCTTATTCTCCTCTTCCTTCGGGGCATCCGGATCTGCCTTCACCACAACCTTTCCCACATTGGAGAAGGAGTGCTTAAGCGTCTCTTCCTTCAGCTCCGTGCCCGCGATATCCACCCCCCGGACTACCTGCTGGGCCCGAAGCCGCTTTCTCTCTTCCACGCGCTCCGCATGCTGAATTCTTCTGCGGCTCACATCTTCCTTCGCATATTCGTAGGCCCGGTCGCTGCTCTTTCTTACAAATCCCACCAGAGATTTCTCGGTAATGCAGACAGCACCGATGGCGAAAATCACCAGCAGGATAAAGAAGGAACCGACGTTCCCCACAATCCCCTTCAGCGCGCCGGAGATCACGCCTCCGACAACGCCTCCGCCGCCGCCTGCCGCATAGTAATCACCGATGCTGCGGTCCGCCTCGGCGCCGACAAAGAGCTGCACAAGGCCGCAGAGGGCAAAGAGCACCACCACGCCGGCGATAATCTTTATTACCGCCCGGCTGCTTCCCCGGTTGGACTGATAAAAGCACATGCCGCCGAAAATCAGCAGGGGAACCAGATATCCGAACACGCCAAAAATTCCCAGCATGATTCTGCTGAGAAATCCTCCGAATGCGCCGATCAGGCCGAAGTTGCTGAGAAACAGCAGTGCACATACCGCAAACGTCACGATAATGCTGACTTCCGTCCCCAGTGTCCCGCCGTCGTAATCCGGCTCTTCTTCATAAACCTCGAGCTGCTTTTTCACTGCCCTGGTCTGCGTGTTCTGCTTTCCGGAACCTGTTCTGGAATTCTTTCCGGAAGACTCCGTATTCTGCGTTTTTCTGTTTCTGGATGCCACAAAAAGCCCCTCTTTCTGCCAATCTGCCCTCGATCTTTGATCGAGGGAGCCCGTCGCGGCTTAGAGCGACGGCAAAAGAATCCCACAGGATTCTTTCATTTTGAAAGGCTCGCCAAAGGCGAGCCTTGTCCAATTTCAGTATACAGAAAACCTGTTCGGATTTCAACTTTTTGGCCATTCTGAAAGATTTTCGTAAACTATAACGAAAGGTCTTTCAGAAGTGTCATTTACCGGCAGAGTTCGTCGGCCAGAGCCTCGAGCTGTGCCCTGCTCTCCGCATTCAGAGCAGACTTAATGGTTACAGTATTCTCGGCAAAGGTGATGTTCTTGCTCTTCTCGAACATGGCCTTCATGCACTTTGCCGCGGTGGGGGCCCAGGTACCGTTCTCGATGAGGCCGATGGTGCGGTTCTGGTATCCTCTCTCGGTCAGGTGACTGATGAATTCCCGCATGGTCGGGAATATCTCCGCGTTGTATGTGGTGGTTGCGAGAACCATGCGGCTGTAGCGGAAGCCATCTTCCACGCACTCGTAGATGTCATCCCTTGCCAGGTCCGCGATGGAAACCTTCGGGCAGCCCTTTTCGCGCAGGAGCTCTGCCAGCAGTTCGGCAGCCTTCTTCGTATTGCCGTATACGGAGGTGTAGGCGACAAATACGCCCTCGGTCTCCGGACGGTAAGAAGACCAGGTATCATAGAGGCCCAGATAATAGCCCAGGTCGTCGGAAAGCACCGGTCCGTGCAGCGGGCAGATGATCTGAATATCCAGCCCGGCCGCCTTCTTCAGCAGCGTCTGTGCCTGTGCGCCGTACTTGCCGACGATGCCGAAGTAGTATCTTCTCGCCTCGCAGGCCCATCCTTCCGGATCCTCCACGTCATTGGCGCCGAACTTGCCGAAGGCGTCCGCGGAGAACAGCACCTTGTCCGTGCTGTCGTAGGTCACCATAACTTCCGGCCAGTGCACCATCGGTGCAAAAACGAAGGTCAGCTCATGCTTTCCGAGAGAAAGGGTTCCTCCGTTTGCGACCACCTCACGCTTCATGGAAGCGGGCAGCTCATAGAACTGTTCCATCATGGCAAATGTCTTCGCATTGCCGACGACCACGGTTTCCGGATACGCTGCGAGAAAACCGGTGATATTGGCGGAATGATCCGGCTCCATATGCTGAATGATGAGATAATCCGGTGTTCTGCCGTCCAGGGCATTCTTCAGATTTGCCAGCCATTCTTCGCCGAAATGCTGGTCCACCGTGTCCATCACGGCAATCTTCTCATCCATGATGACATAGGAATTGTAGGCCATGCCCAGGGGCACCTCAAACTGTCCCTCAAACAGGTCTACCTGATGGTCATTGACGCCGATATAGCGGATGTCTTCCGTTACTTTCATGATTCTGTCCCCTTTTTTGCTGAAATTGTATGAAATCTGTACGGGTCACAGGGACCCTGTCTGCAGTAAATTTGCCCGCATATTATAGCATAAGCAGGATATTTCGAAAAGAAGAATTTACCAGCCGGCGGCGCACCCGTCCGCGCGGGGTTCCGATGCCCCCATGAGCACCCCGTCGCTGTTCCTGAGAATGATCTGCCCTCTTCCGTAGACATTGTGGTTGGGGTTTATGGACATCTCGTGGCCCCGCAGGGCAAGGGCTTTTCGGATCTCTTCCGGATACTCCGGCTCTGTCTCCACCTCTTTTTTCTTCAGCCACTGCCACCTGGGACGATCCAGCGCCTCCTGGGGATTCATGCCGAAGTCCAGCAGATTGGTCAGCACCTGCAGCTGACCCTGGGGCTGCATGAAGGCGCCCATGACGCCGAAGGGACCGATGGCCCTGCCGTCTTTTGACAGGAATCCCGGAATGATAGTGTGGAAGGACTTCTTCCCGGGCGCCAGAACGTTGGGCGACGACGGGTCGAGGGAAAAGGCCTTTCCCCGGTTCTGCAGGGAGATGCCGGTTCCCGGGATGACAATCCCGGAGCCGAACCCGCTGTAGTTGCTCTGGATATGGGAAACCATGGTTCCCTCGCTGTCAGCGGTGCAGAGGTATATGGTTCCGGACCCGTTGGGATTCCCCGCCGCAGGAAGAATCGCCTTCTCCCCGATGAGAGCTGCTCTTTTTTTCGCATACGAAGAAGAAAGGAGGGCTTCCACGGAAACCTCCATGGTCCGCGGGTCCGCAATATACTTTAGACCATCCTCATAGGCCAGCTTCAGGGCCTCGATGATACGGTGCACATTCCGGTCGGATTCCGGATTCTTCTTATCCAGCTCCAGGTGATTCAGGATGGCCAGCG
>DMCD01000020.1:0-885 GCA_003445895.1 Lachnoclostridium sp.
TCCTGGTGATTCTGAAGGTGCCGAATCTCTCCCTGTCCGGCATGAGCACCGTCTCGGCAGGCATTATCATCGCCTTCCTGGGGATGGCGAGACAATTTTCCCAGACCATCGGACAGTTTTCCATGCAGGTGCCCATGATCGCCCTGGGTCTGGCCGGTGCGGGCCGTGTGTTTGCCCTCATCGACGAGGAACCGGAAGAGGACCACGGCTACGTCACTCTGGTGAATGCCGAAAGGGACAAAGAGGGAAACCTCACGGAGACGGACCGGCACACGGGCCTCTGGGCCTGGAAGCATCCCCACAAGGCGGAAGGCACCCTCACCTACGAGGAACTGCGAGGAGATGTGCGCATGGCGGAGGTGGATTTCGGCTATACGCCGGAAAAGATGGTTCTCCACGATATCAGCCTTTTCGCAAAGCCCGGACAGAAGATCGCCTTCGTGGGCGCCACCGGCGCGGGCAAAACCACCATCACGAACCTGATCAACCGGTTTTACGATATTCCGGACGGCAAGATCCGGTATGACGGCATCAATATCACGAAGATTAAAAAGCCGGACCTCAGACGGTCGCTCGGCATGGTGCTGCAGGAGGTCAATCTTTTCACCGGCACCGTGATGGACAACATCCGCTACGGGAAGCTGGATGCCACCGACGAGGAGTGCATCGCCGCGGCGAAGCTGGCCAATGCGGACGGCTTCATCCGGAGACTCCCGGAGGGCTATCAGACTGTGCTTACCGGCAACGGCTCCCAGCTTTCCCAGGGAGAGCGGCAGCTTCTGTCCATCGCCAGAGCGGCGGTGGCGGACCCGCCGGTCATGATTCTGGATGAGGCCACCAGCTCCATCGATACGAGAACGGAGGCGCTGGTGCAGCGGGGCATGG
>DMCD01000020.1:1053-1787 GCA_003445895.1 Lachnoclostridium sp.
GGCCGCATCATCGAGCGGGGAACCCACGAGGAGCTGCTGGCATTGAAGGGAACCTATTACCGGCTCTACACCGGGGCCTTCGAGCTGGAGTAGGCTGATTTGACGTAAACCGGCTTATGTGCTATCTTATAAGTTAGTGTAATTTAGGGAAATATTTCTGCATTCTGTGCAGAAGGGTGAATTAACATGGGTAAGAAAGCGAAGGCGGGACTCCTGGCCTGTGCCATTGCGGCAGCAGGGCTTGGAGGCGCTTATGTGCACGGTGCGCAGCAGTACCGTGACCGTTTTATCGACGGCATCTCCATCAATGGTGTGGATGCCTCCGGAAAGACTGTGGATGAGGTGGAGGCTCTGCTGAAGGAAAAGACAGAGTCGGAATACACCCTTGACCTGCAGTTCCGGAATGAAGCACAAGAGACCCTTGCGGCTTCGGATATCGGATTTGAATATCAGTCCGCCGGAAAGGCGGAAAAGCTGCTCCGGGCCCAGAATCCCTATGACTGGCTGAGCGGACATATGGGCACGAAGAGAAACTATATGGTGGATACTTCCTTCACCTACGATAAGGATGCTCTGAAGAAGTCTCTTTTGGCGCTTCCGGAGTCTGACCCGAAGAACGGGGAGGAGCCGAAGGATGCCTATCTGAGCCTCGGAAGCGATGACCGGTTCTATATCGAGCCGGACACTCAGGGATCCATCATCGAGCCGGAGGGACTTCTGGCGGCCGTGGAGGC
>DMCD01000020.1:1862-3349 GCA_003445895.1 Lachnoclostridium sp.
GGCGCCGATGAGATTGACCTTGCGGCAGCGCCGGAGGCCTATAAGACTGCGGCAATCACGCTGGATGACAAGAACCTCAACAAGAGGAAGGATGACCTGAACGCCTTCCTGAATGTAAAGGCAACCTATCACATGACCGACGGGCCCGACGAGGTGCTGGACGGCCATGAGCTGAAGAACTGGATCAAGTCCACCACCGTGGGCGGAAAGACCCAGTATGCGCTGGATCCGGTCTATGTCCGGGTGAAAGCGGATGAGTATATCGCCTCATTGGCGGCGAAGGACGACACGGAGCTCAACTCCATCGCTTTCGAGTCCACGAAGCTGGGCACGGTCCAGCTGCCGACCAATGAGTTCGGCCATAAGCTGGATCAGGAGAAGATGTCCGAAGAGCTCTATAAGAACCTGATGGCGCGGAAGAGCTTCACCTCAGACCCGGAATACTCCATGAATGTGATGCCGGACATCGGTCCGGAGGGCACCTACGTGGAGGTGGATATTCCGAACCAGCACGTTTACTATTACGTCAAGGGGAAACTTGCCTGGGAATCCGACTGTGTCTCCGGTACGGAACAGAATTCGGGAAGACGGACGCCTACCGGCGTGTATTCCCTCTATTACAAGCAGCTGAACCGTACCCTGCACGGTCCGCCAAGAGCGGACGGAACCCCGTCCTACTCCTCCTTCGTGAATTACTGGATGGCGTTCTATAAGGGCTACGGCCTGCACGATGCTTCCTGGAGAAGCGAGTACGGCGGAAATATCTTCCAGTACTCCGGTTCTCACGGCTGTGTAAACCTGCCGAAGAAGAAGGCGGCGGAGCTCTATGACATCCTGGATGTGGGAACCACCGTCCTGATCGTCCGCCCGGACAAGAAGGCGGAAGAGGCCCTGAAGGCGGCGGAAGAGAAGAAACAGGAAGAAGAAAAGAAGGAAGAGACAAAGAAGCAGGAGAGCAGCGCGGGCAGCGCCGCAGGCGGTGCTTCCAATGCTTCCAATGCATCAGGCAATGCTTCTTCTGGCAGCGGGGCGCAGAGTTCCAACCAGAGCAGCAGCCGGTCCGGTGCGCAGAGCGCACAGCCGGCAGCACAGGGCCAGAGCGGCCAGTCCTCTGCAGCTTCGACTACGCAGCAGGTGCAGAACAATTCATCCGATACACAGCCTGTGCAGCAGAACGGGCAGGCAGCTGCGGCGGCATCCGCAGGCGCGGAAGATACTGCCGCGGCCGGAGCAGATGCGCAGAACGACACCCCGGGTGAAACCACCGGCCCGGCGGCAGAGATTGCCGCACCGGCACAGGAAGCACCGGCAGTGGCTGACGGCGCAGAGTCTGCAGCAGAAGCGCAGGCAGCAGACTAAGCTGATTTAAATATTTCAAAAAAGAAAAGGGATGAACCCGGATTTTTTGGGGTTCATCCCTCTTTTTTTGAAGAATTCATACCCCGGGGCCGGTTTTGCCCTTGGGGTATGACAGAGAATTCAAAAAA
>DMCD01000228.1:0-1027 GCA_003445895.1 Lachnoclostridium sp.
TGGCCATGGCCAAGGATATCCGCGTCATCCTGATTAAGCTTGCAGACCGTCTTCACAACATGCGGACCCTGCAGTACATGAAGCCGGAGAAGCAGAAGGAGAAGGCCCGGGAGACCATGGATATCTTTGCGCCCATTGCGGAGCGCCTCGGTATCAGCAAGGTCAAGACCGAGCTGGATGATCTGAGCCTTAAGTATCTGGAGCCGGAGGTCTATGATGACCTAAAGGCCCAGGTGGAAGTGCGCAAGGGGACCAAGGAAGCATTTATCAATACCATTCTTGACGAGGTGGGAAATGCCATGCAGGAGGCGGGTATCCGCTGCAAGGTGGAAGGCCGCGTCAAGCATCTGTTCAGCATCTACAAGAAGATGGTGAATCAGGACAAGAGCATTGACCAGATCTACGACCTGTTCGCGGTGCGCATCATCGTGGACACCGTCAAGGACTGCTATGCGGCGCTGGGCGTCATCCATGAGATGTACAAGCCCATTCCCGGCAGGTTCAAGGATTATATCGCCATGCCGAAGCCGAATATGTACCAGTCCCTGCATACCACGCTGATCAGCAAGAGCGGCCAGCCCTTCGAGATCCAGATTAGGACCTTCGAGATGCACCGCACTGCCGAATACGGTATCGCGGCCCACTGGAAGTATAAGGAGAGCGGCAGCGGCCAGGCGGCTAACATTGACAGCACGGAGGCCAAGCTGACGTGGCTTCGCCAGATCCTCGAGTGGCAGCAGGACATGTCGGATAACCACGAGTTCCTGAACCTCTTAAAGAGCGATCTGGACCTGTTCCAGGACAGCGTATACTGCTTTACACCGACGGGAGACGTGAAGAATCTTCCCAGCGGCTCCACCCCCATCGATTTCGCCTACTCCATCCACAGCGCGGTGGGCAACAAGATGGTGGGCGCCCGCGTCAACGGAAAGCTGGTCAATATCGACTATGTCATCCAGAACGGCGACCGGGTGGAGATTATCACCTCCCAGAACTCCCGGGGACCCAGCCGTGACTGGCTGAAGTT
>DMCD01000228.1:1138-3606 GCA_003445895.1 Lachnoclostridium sp.
CTCCGCGCGGACAATATCCAGCGGGGCCGGGATATGGTTGACCGGTACTGCCGGGCAAAGGGCATTGATTTCGCCGAGCTGAACAAGCCGGAATATATTGATAAGGTTCTGCAGCGCTACTCCTACAAGGACTGGGATTCGGTGCTCGCCTCCATCGGACACGGCGGCATCAAAGAGGGTCAGGTCATCAACAAGATGCTGGATGAGAAGACCACCCGGGAGAAGAAGCAGCAGACCGACGAGACCATCCTGGATACGATTGCGGCGGACGGAAACCGTCTTCCCGTGGTTGCCAAGGGCAAGAGCCACAGCGGCATCGTGGTCAAGGGAATGCACGACCTGGCGGTCCGCTTCTCCAAGTGCTGCAATCCGGTGCCCGGAGACGAGATCAAGGGCTTCATCACCCGGGGCCGCGGCATCACCATTCACCGCAGCGACTGCATCAATGTGCTGAATCTGCCGGAGGATGAGAGAGACCGGCTGATCGATGCGGAGTGGCAGCAGCCCGAATCCATGACAGGCAGCGAAAAGTACATGGCGGAGATTCGGATCTATGCGAATAACCGGATCGGCATGTTCGTAGACCTGTCAAAGGTATTTACCGAGCGGCAGATTGACATCCTGTCGATGAACGTCAAGACCAGCAAGCAGGGAAAGGCCACGATCTCCATGAGCTTCGAGATCCACGGGATCGATGAGCTGAACAGCCTGATAGAGAAGCTCCGGCAGATCGACGGCGTTCTCGATATTGCGAGAAACGCAGGTTAAGAGGACCCGTGAGGGGGCCTGCACCGGAGAATAAAAATCACAGGGAGAGATATCCATGAAGATAAAACGGCTTGTGGTTGGCATGATCGGAACCAACTGCTATATCGTGCAGAACGAGGAAACAAAAGAGTGCTTTATCGTGGATCCCGGCGGAGAAGCCACAAGAATTCTCAGCTCGGTAAAGATGATGGGTGCGAAGGTGGTCGCAATTCTTCTGACGCACGGCCATCATGACCACATCGATGCTCTGGCGGCTGTCCGGAAGGATACCGGGGCGCCGGTCTATGCCTGTGAACAGGAACAGGAGCTTCTGGCGGATCCGGAGATGAATCTTTCCGCGGACTTTGGACGGAATGGCTACGGCACGAAGGCCGACCGTCTGGTGAAGGACGGGGATGTGCTGGAACTGGCCGGATATCAGGTGAAGGTCATCTGGACACCGGGCCATACCATCGGTTCCTGCTGCTTCTATATCGAGGACGCCGGCGTTCTCTTTGCGGGAGATACCCTCTTTGCCCAGTCCTACGGGCGGGTGGACCTGCCCACCGGAAACAGCCGGCAGATCGTACACTCCGTGGCAGATATCCTGCTGGCACTTCCCGATGAGGTGCAGGTATTCCCGGGACATATGGGATACACCACCATCGGCGATGAGAAGAAATATAATCCGCTCCGCAACTACCAGAACTGGGACTGGAGCGAAAAGAGAGAAATCTGAAATCTATGATCACAATATTATTGGACAATGGATCCTTTGAACAGGATATTCGTGAGCTTCTGATGGCCTATTTTCCCGGTGAGACCTTCTCTCACCGGGAGGAGGACGCATCGGAAGCTTTCTGTGTCGCAGGGCTTTCGGAGGTGCCGGGGGAAGAACACCGGTATGAGCTGCGGCTTCGGATGAAAAAAGACGGGAACGAAGAGACGCTTTCGCAGACATTTTCCACCGACTTTTCCGACCGGAGCAGGGCAAAGAATGAGATCAAGCGCTGCCTTTACCGGATGCTCCGGGACTATACGGGACGGGATCTTCCCTGGGGAAATCTCACCGGCATCCGGCCCACCAAGATTGCCCTGACGAAGCTGTTTTCCGGGGAATCCCCGGAGGCCATCCGGGATTATATGAAGGAAACCTACTACACGGGAGAGGAGAAGCGGAACCTCTGCGTGGAGGTGGCACAGCGGGAGAAGGAACTTCTTTCGGGAACAGACCCGGTGAACGGCTACAGCCTCTATGCGGGAATTCCCTTCTGCCCGACCACCTGCCTCTACTGCTCCTTCACCTCCTTCCCCATCGGAGCCTGGAAGGGACGGACGGGAGAGTACCTTGACGCCATGTTCCGGGAGATGGATTATATCGCGGAGAAGATGCAGGGGAAAATGCTGCAGACCGTCTACATCGGCGGCGGCACCCCGACGGCCCTCTCCCCGGAGGATCTGGACCGGCTGATCGGCGGAATAAAGAGCCGGTTCCCCATGGATTCCGTGAAGGAGTTTACGGTCGAATCGGGACGCCCCGACAGCATAACGGCGGAGAAACTGCAGGTGCTGCGGGATTACGGGATCTCCCGCATCTCTATCAACCCGCAGACGATGAAGCAGGAAACCCTGGACCTCATCGGAAGGCGGCACACGGTGGAGGAGGTTCTCGCAAAATACCGCCTGGCCCGGGAGATGGGATTTGACAATATCAACATGGA
>DMCD01000134.1 GCA_003445895.1 Lachnoclostridium sp.
CCCAGTCCGCCCATGCCGCCGAATCTGCCGCGGCGTCTTCCCATCATGCCGGGAAGCTGCTTCATCATCTTCCGCATCTCGCCGAACTGCTTGACCAGCCGGTTGACATCGGCGATATCCACGCCGGCGCCGGCCGCGATCCGCTTCTTTCTTGACGGATTCATCAGCTGCGGGTTTGCCCGCTCTTCCTTTGTCATCGACAGGATGATGGCTTCGACCTTCTTCAGTTCCTTTTCATTGCTCTCGAGGTCAATGTTCTTCAGCTGACCCATACCCGGAAGCATGCCGAGAAGGCTGGACATTCCGCCCATCTTCTTGAGCTGATTCATCTGCTCCATGAAGTCATTATAGTCAAATTCCGCTTTCCGGATTTTCCCGGCCAGCTCTTTGGCTTTGTCCTCATCCACGACAGCCGTGGCCTTGTCAATCAGGGTCAGCACATCGCCCATGCCCAGAATACGGGATGCCATGCGGTCCGGATAGAACTGCTCCAGGTCTTCCAGCTTTTCACCCATACCGACATAGAGAATGGGTTTTCCGGTGACGGCACGGATGGAAAGTGCGGCACCGCCGCGGGTATCGCCGTCCAGCTTGGTCAGTATCACGCCGTCGATGCCGATACGGTCCCGGAAGGTTCCCGCCACATTCACGGCATCCTGACCTGTCATGGAGTCCACCACGAGGATGGAATAATCCACATGGATGGCCTGCTTGATATTCTCCAGCTCCGCCATCATGGAATCGTCAATCTGAAGACGTCCGGCGGTATCGAGTACCATCACGTTATAGCTGTTCTTTGCCGCGTGCTCCATGGCCGCTTTGGCAATGTCCACCGGGCTCTGGGAGGTGCCCATGGCAAATACCGGAACACCGACCTTCTCGCCGTTGCGCTTCAGCTGATCCACCGCCGCGGGACGGTATACATCCCCGGCTACAAGGAAGGGCCTGCGTCCCATGGACTTGAACTTGGCTGCCAGCTTTGCCGCCGTCGTGGTCTTACCTGCACCCTGCAGACCCATCATCATGATGACCGTGACTTCATTGGTCGGCTTCAGGACAATCTCCGTCTTTTCGGAGCCCATCATCCGGACCAGTTCCTCGTTCACGATCTTGATGACCATCTGTCCGGGATTCAGCCCGTTCAGCACATCCTGACCGATTGCCCGCTCCTGCACGGCCTTGTTGAAGTCCTTGACGACCTTGAAGTTTACATCCGCTTCCAGAAGCGCCATCTTGACTTCCCGCAGGCCTGCCTTGACATCCGCCTCCGAGAGGCGGCCCTTGCCTGTCAGATTCTTAAATACATTCTGCAGTTTATCTGCAAGACTCTCAAATGCCATTCATTCCTCCAGCATCGAAATCAGACAAGTTCCAGTATTTTATCGGAAATTGCGGAAATCTCATCCACCATCGTTATGTCGCCGCTCTCGCGGCAGGCACCGGCCAGCCGTTTTATCTCCGACACATACTCTCTGGTGTGCCTGAACTTTTCCACCAGGCCGAGTCGCTCTTCATATCCTGAAAGGAGCCGGTCGCACCGGCGAATCAGGTCAAAGACGGCCTGTCTTGTGATGCCGTGTTCCTCTGCAATCTCTCCCAGCGACATATCATGCAGGACCAGGTCCTCGTAGACAGCCCGCTGATGCGCTGTGAGCAGTTCGCCATAAAAATCATACAGGAGACCCTGTTTTACAATCTTTTCCATAGCGTACCCCGCCTCAGGTTCACTTGACCCTGATAATACTACACGAAGAAAAGAGGGGTGTCAAGTCTTTTTTCTTGACACCCCTCTTTTCTTTTTTCACGCCTGCTGAAAGAATTCAGACAACAATGAATCCGATTAGTTCTTCTCCGTCTTCATCCCGTTCAGTTCATCGAACACCGCATCATTCAGAACCTTGATGTAGGTTCCCTTCATGCCGGATGAACGGGATTCAATCACTCCCGCACTCTCAAACTTGCGAAGCGCATTGACGATAACGGAACGGGTAATTCCCACCCGGTCGGCAATCTTGCTGGCGACGAGGATACCCTCATTGCCGTGCAGCTCGTCAAAGATATGGGTAATGGCCTCAAGCTCCGAAAATGAAAGGGTGCTGATGGCTGACTTCACGATCTGTATCTTTCTGGTCTCCTCCGCATTCTCTTCATTCACGGAGCGCATCATCTCAAGTCCCACCACGGTGGTTCCGTACTCGCTGAGAATGATATCGTCGATATCATACTGGGCGCCGGACTTATAGATGAACAGGGTACCGAGGCGTTCGCTGGAAATATCGATCGGCGTGATAATTGCCTGATATTTGTTGACATTTTCCTCTGCAAATCCCAGCGTTGCCAGATTTACATTCTCCTTCGTGGAGAGAACGCTCAGAAGCCGTTCATTCAGCATGTGGTCGATAAATCCGCCCACCTGATCCTCGATCAGCTCATGAATCTCATCTATGCCTGCATGGTTCGCAACGCCAAGTACCTTGCCCTTCCGGCTGATCACCAGGATATTCGATTCCAGAATTTCACTTAAAACTTCACAGATATCGTTGAAGACAACTTTGTGCGAATGATTGTTGTGGAGCAGTTTATTGATTTTTCTAGTCTTGTCTAAAAGTTGTACGCCCACAGTCTAACCTCCTTGCGATGAAAATCCAGCAAATTTTATCTATACTGAAATTGTACCATTAAATTGGCCTGCGGGCAATCATTTTTTTAGCGAATTCAGAATATTATGTATGTTTTGAATGAAGTCAAACCGTTCTGACAAATCCGCATTTCGGATCGGAACATAACAGTTTTTTTCCTTTCTCATACATAATTTTTCCGCATCTGGGGCATTTCTCCGCGGAGGGTTTTGCCCAGCTCATGAAGTCACAGTCCGGATATCCGGAGCATCCGTAATAGCGGCGTCCCTTTTTGGACTTGCGAACCACCAGGTCCTTTCCGCATTTCGGACAGGCAACACCGATTTTCTCCAGATACGGCTTAGTGTTTCTGCAGTCCGGGAATCCGG
>DMCD01000274.1 GCA_003445895.1 Lachnoclostridium sp.
ACATCCGCCCGTCAGATATGTATCCCGTACTTTCTGATCCGGTACTGCAGGCTCTGCCGCCGGAGCCCCAGGGCTTCCGCAGTCTTCGTGATGTTGTATCCGAAGTGCTCCAGGGCTTCCATCAGCACCCGGTGCTCGTACTCATCCATGATGTCCTGCAGGGTATCCCTGGAGAAATCATGGTGCTCTCCAGGTCCTGCCGCCTCCCGGGAAGAGCTCTCCGCCGGGCCCACCGTCCGCTTCATGTAGGGCGGCAGGTGCTCGGGACGGAGCACATCGTCATCGGCAACATTTCTCGCATAATCCAGCACATGGAAGAGCTCCCGCACATTGCCGGGCCAGGCGTAGTTCCTGAAGATCTCCAGCACCTCATCCTGAATCTCCGTAAATGTGTGCAGAAACAGCCTGTCATTTACCCGGATATGGTGGCGGATCAGCTCCTCCAGGTCCTCCAGATGATTCCGGAGTGGCGGAAGGTCTATCATGATAGTGGATATGCGGTAGAAGAGGTCCCGGCGGATGCGGTTTTCCCGGATGGCCGCAAAGGGATCCTCGTTGCAGGAGGCGATGATCCGCACGTTTGTCCGGATATCCTTCTCTCCGCCGACTCTGCGGAATACGCCCTCCTGCAGTACCCGCAGAAGCTTCGACTGCATGGACATGCTCATGGAGTTCAGCTCGTCCAGAAAGAGGGTGCCGCCGTCCGCCTGTTCCAGGTATCCAACCCGGTTCTCACTGCCGGTGAAGCTTCCCTTCACCGTTCCGAAAAGCACGCTCTCGATGAGGGTTTCGGGGACTGCCGCACAGTTCAGGGCCACCATCCTGTTTCTCCCCCGCCCGCTGGCGCGGTGAATGCTCTGGGCAAATATCTCCTTGCCGGTTCCGGTCTCGCCCACCAGGAGCACATTGCTCTCGCTCTCGGCGGCCTTTCTCGCCAGGCGCACCGCGTCCGCCATGCCCCGGCCGATGATATGGTCAAAGGTATACCCGGAAAAGCGGATCTCCTCCCCCTTCTCCCGGAAGGCAGCCAGGGCGTCCTCCGCCTCCCGCAGCCGTTTCAGCTCTTTTTTCACATACTGCTGGTCCATATCCACGGACACCGCACCCACCAGCTCCTTGCGGCGGTACAGCGGGTAGGCGGTATTGACTGTGGCCAGCTCCCTGCCGGTGCTCAGCTTGAAATGGTCCACCCGGTTCAGCACCGGGGATCCGGTCCGGATGGCGGTAAGGATGGTGCTGATCTCCTCATCCTCATCATAGAGGTCCAGCAGGTGCCTTCCTTCCACATTCATATCTTCCGGGATGCCGGAGATCTTCCTGGTGGCAGGATTAAAGTAGACCGCCATGCCGTTCTTGTCGTAAATCTGGATTCCCTGGGTGATCTGGTCCAGGGTGCTCTCCATCAGGAATTCCCGGTCTCCCGCCTGTTTCATCAGAAAGACCGCGCCGTCCTTCCCCACCGGGATAAACCGCCAGCAGAAGCGCTCATTCTGCCAGACCAGCTCTCCCTCGTTCTTTCCGCGGCTTTTCGCCGTGCCGCACTTTATCCTGAGATCCGGAAAAAGGCTGTCAAAGGATTCCCCCTCGGCAGACCCCAGAAGCACCCGGAACATCTCGGAAAGGCCCGGATTCAGAAACTCAAACCCGGTCACCTTCATCTTCCCGTCCAGCAGAATCAGAATATCGTAAAAATGCATATCATCCTCCCTGTCTTCTCTGACAGAAACAGTATACCACGGATTGCTCCGGATGCAAATTCATTTTGCATAATGCAAACCCATTTTGCAGTAAAAAATCTGCCTTCGAAGCTGCGGAAGACCTCCCCCTCCGGACCCGGTCCTGCAGCCGGTTATTTATAAGGATCATAAATAAATATATATGTCCTCTGCATGCATTTTCAATTTGGCACAAAAAATGCTGTATATATTTACAGCTGTTAAAATTTTGCAAATATAGTTTTTTATCTCTTTATTTATAGAAAAGTCAGGAGGCTTCCATGGCAGTTCACGGACCTGCAAAAAAAGAATTTACCTATGTCGGCAAGCGGCTTTCCAATGACAACGCGCTCGGAAAAGTCACCGGCACTGCCGAATACTGCGGGGATACCATCAATGAGCGGACCCTGCATATTCGTCTGAAGGCCGGAACCATCACCCACGGAAGAATTCTCTCGGTGGACACCTCCGAGGCGGAGAAGATGCCGGGCGTAAAGGCCGTCTACCACGCCTTCAACACGCCGGACAAAACCTATGACCGGGGAAGAGTCGCTCCCTACGAGAACATGCCCTTCCAGGAGAAGCTCTTTGACACCCACATCCGCTACATGGGCGAGCGGGTGGCCGCCGTGGTGGCCGACACCGAGGCCCACGCGGCGAAGGCATGCGATGCCATAAAGGTCGAATATGAGACCTATCCTGCTGCCGTCACCATGGCGGAGGCCATGGCGGAAGACGCGCCGCAGCTCTTTGAAAAAGGAAACATTTACCATACCCCTGTAATGGGAATCGGCGATTATGACGCCTGCGAGGGAGACCTCATCACAAAAACCGAATCCCACTTCGGCCGGATGTCCTGTCTCTGCATGGAGACCCACACCGCCAGAGCCCGCTATGACAGAGGCAATAAGAAGCTCACCGTGTGGACCGGCTGCCAGACCTCCTTCGGCATCCGCAGCACTCTGGGAGACTTCCTGGACATGCCCTACTCCAAGGTCCGGGTGATAAAGCCCCTGATGGGCGGCTCCTTCGGATGCAAGCAGGAGACCATCGTGGAGCCTCTCGCGGCTTACGCGGCGAAGGACCTCTGCGCCGATGTCATCCTCACCTACACCCGTGAGGAAGAGATGAACAACAACATGCTCAAGCACAACCTGGACTGGCAGGTGGAGAGCAAGGTGACAAAGGACGGCATCATCAAGGGGCTGGACGCCCGGCTTCTGATGGATGCCGGCGCCTACACCACCATCTCGGAGTCCTACGCGAGAACCGCCTGCGGCAAGAGCGGAAAGGTCTACCGCATCCCGAATCTCCGGGTACAGGGCACCGTGGTCAACACGAACACCACAGTCAACGGAAGCTTCCGCAGCTGGGGCAGCAGCGAGTGGCTCATCGGCTGTGAAAACCATATGAACCAGGTGGCAAAGGAGCTGGGCATGGATCCCATCGAATTCCGCCTGAAAAATGTTCACAAGCCCTATGAGCTGGAGCCCATCCACAAATGCACCGTGGGCGATACCCATTTTGAAGAATGCCTCATGCAGGGGCGCGAGACCTTCCGCTGGGAAGACCGGAAGAAGGAATGCGCGGAGAAAAACGCGGCCCAGAGCCGCTACCGCTACGGCGTCGGCATGGCCGTGGGCTCCCACACCAGTTCCTTCTATCCCTATATGGCGGATATGGGCTGCTGCACCGCAAGAATCAACGAGGACGGTTCCCTGATTCTCAGGGTTGCCGTTCACGACCACGGCTGCGGCACGGTGATGGCCATGAAGAAGATTGCCGCCGAGGTCCTGGAGATGGACCTGGAGCGGATTGATATGACCGAAGCCGACACGGACAACTGCCGCTACGATTACGGCTGCTACGCCAGCCGCACCGTCTATGTGCTGGGAAGCGCCGTGAAGAAGTGCTGCGAGGAGCTTCTGGAGAAGGCCCGCGGCTATGCGGCCGAGATGTTCCGCACCAACTATTCTCATATCCGGTATGA
>DMCD01000128.1:0-15390 GCA_003445895.1 Lachnoclostridium sp.
AAGGTGGTGGGCGTGGAGATCGTGGAGGAGGCAGTCCTGGCGGCCAGGAAGAATGCGGCCGCCAACGGCCTTTCCAACTGCGAGTTTATCGCGGGCGACGTGCTGAAAGTGGTGGATGATCTGGCGGAGAAGCCGGACCTGATTATTCTGGATCCGCCCAGAGACGGCATTCACCCGAAGGCCATCGGCAAGATCATTGCCTTCGGCGTGAAGCGCATTGTCTATGTGTCCTGCAAGCCCACAAGCCTTGTGCGGGATCTGGAGATTCTGCAGAATGCCGGATACCGGGTGGAGCGGACCTGCTGCGTCAATATGTTCCCGTCCACGTCGGGAATTGAGACGGTCTGTCTTCTTGAACGCCGTTAATTTTTCGTATATACTGAAACCAGGTGTTTCTGAGCAGAACAGACCGGGGGAATAAGTATGAAAAAGAAGATGTGCATGGGAAAAGGGGCAGGTCTTGTTTTGGGGGCCTGCATGCTCACGGCTGCGGTTTTTCTGGCCGGATGCGGACAGAAGCCGGAGGAGACAGCCGCGGCCGAACCGGCTGCAGAGCCGACGGAGGCGGTGATTGAGATTGAGGATGAGACCGGGGCGGAAGAGGTGCCGGAGGTAAAGGAGGATATCCCGCCGGAGGAGGGGATGGTCCGCTCCAGCCTGACCCATCAGTGGGTGACGCAGGAGGAGTATGACAAGCGGCCCCTGGCCGTCATGTATCCCATCGACAGAAAGGCTCAGCCCCAGTACGGCATCAACCGGGCGGAGGTGTTCTACGAGATTCTCGAGGAGGGCGATATGAGCCGCCAGATGGGAATCCTGGTCAACTGGGAGGACCTGGAACGCCTGGGCAACATCCGGAGCATCCGGGATTACTATGTGACCATCGGCCTGGAGTGGGACCCGATTTTTGTCCATGCGGGCGGCCCGGAGGTCTTCGTGAAACCGATTCTCACAAGAGAAGACGTGGACAACCTGAACGGCGTGGGCGGCGTCATGGGCCCGGAATACGGGGCCTTCTACCGGATTCCGAAGGGATCCCGGTCGGAGCACACCCTGTATACCGACGGGGAGCATGTGGAGGCAGCTCTGGAGAAGGCGGGATTTGCCAGAACCCACAGAGAGATGTATCAGCCGGAACACTTTAACTTTGTGTTCGGCGACGAAGAGAATGATATGACCGGGTATGCGGATACCTATGACGCTTTCGAGATCGACATGCGGGGTTCCTTCCCGGTGACGAAGTCTTCCTACCTGTACAATGCGGAGAACAAAAAGTATTACCGGTCCATCTACGGGGAGCCGCAGAAGGATGCGGCGGACGATGTACAGCTTTCCTTTGACAACATTCTGGTGGAGTGCTGCGCCGCCGGCGAGCGGGGCTTAAGCTACAAGATATTCCACACCATCGACAAGGGACACCACGGGTACTTTATCACCCGCGGAAAGATGATCCCGGTGCTGTGGGAGAAGGAGGATGATTACAGTCCGACCCGGTTTTTCGACGGGGCCGGCAACGAGGTGGTTCTCAATACCGGCCGGACCATGATCAATGTGATCCGGGAGGGGAAAGACCACTTCACCGTCAACGGAGCAGATTTCTGGTAAATGATAACGCCCGCGGAAGATTATTCCGCGGGCGGTTTATTTTGTCTTCCGGCCGCTTTTTGGCTGTTCGCGGCCCGGAGATGTCATTCAGGTATCGTAGCTTCCGGAGCGGAAGCCGGCAAGGTCCAGGGTGACATAGCGGAACCCCAGCTTCCGGAGCGCCCCGGTGATGTCTTCGTGATGTTTTATAAGTGTCGGAAACTGGTCCGGATCGGCTTCGATCCGGGCCATATTATTATGAACCCGGAGCCGGATGTTCCCGGAGATGTACTTCCCGAGAAGAGCCTCCCCCTCCTCAACCGTCCTGAGGCCTTCTTTTGTCAGGTGCGTATCATAGGGAAACCGGGTGGCAAGGCAGGGAGCCGAGGGTCTGCCGTAGACGGAAAGGCCCTGTTTTTTTGCCATCGCGCGGACCTCTGCCTTGGTAAAGCCTGTTTCTGCGAGGGGGCTCTTTATGCCCAGCTCGGCGAGGGCCCGCAGTCCCGGGCGAAAGACGGTCAGGTCATCGGCGTTTGTGCCGTCGGCGACAGAGGGGACCTCCAGCTCCTCTGCCAGGTCCAGGAGTTTTTGAAAAAGCATTTTTTTGCAGAGATAGCAGCGGTCCTTCGGATTATCAGCGATGGCGGGGTTATCCATCTCATCGACGGCGAGGACCCGGTGGCTGGCGTCAAGTTCCCTGCAGATGCGCTTTGCCGCAGTCATATCGGCGGCAGGGTGCAGATAGGTCTTAAAGGTGACGGGAAGCACCTCTGTGCCGTTTTTGTCGGAGGCCTCCTTCATGAGAAGGAGAAGGAGGGCGCTGTCCACGCCGCCAGAGAAGGCCAGTATCGTATTGTTTCGGCACAATCCGTCAATCCGGGAAAGGAGCTGCTGCTCCTTTTCGGTATAAAAATCCGGGGATGTCATAAATGAAATTCCTCCTTTCCGGGGAAATGATGATAATAATTATATGAAAAGTACGAGAATATTACAAGGGCGTAAGAAAATTGTTAATATCCTTGCAGAACTGTTGCATTTTCTCAATGGATTTGTTATCTTTAGGTATAATAAGACTAATTTGCGGATAAATAAAGAAGGAGGGGAGGATATGACGAACAGTGCCAATGTAATTGTTAACCGGCTGCCGGAGAATCTCAGTGATATGCTGCAGATGCCTGAGGCAGCCATGCGCGCGCCGGAGCAGACGGCATTTCTGACCGTGGCAGCACTCTGCGCTTATGTGGAAGACAGAAGCGACGGACTCGAAATGCTGAATTATCTGCGCGGCTCAAGACCGTTGGGAATCTATGATCAGCAGTTTCTTGCAGACCGTTTCAAGGGACAGCATTATATCCCCTTTTCTTACTTTGAAGGGGCCGTGCCGGAGAACGGCTACACGCCTGAGGTTCCCTACCGACTTGCATTATACGAGAATTTTTACAGCAGAGATAACCTGAATGATGGCTTTCTTACGCTTTATCTGAGGTCCGGCGGAGCCATGAGCGAGCGCCCGATGACCTTCCGGCTCAAGCCTTCCACCGGGCAGTGGTTCCTCTGGGAGCAGTCGCTGATGGTGGGCATCCGCACGCCGATGAACCGGGATCCCTGGGGCGCCAACAGCCGGAGAGTGCACAGCCTCAGAAGTCTGGCGCTGAGAAGGAGATAGACATAGAATGAAACATACCTGGAAAAAGCTTCTTGTGATTTTTGCCCTGCTCCTGGCTTTTTCGTACGCTTTTGTGAGCAGAGCAGATTTCGGAGACTTTTCCGGCGACTCGGATTTTGGGAGTTATGACTCGGGAGGCTGGGATTCATCCGATTCCGGCTGGGATTCCGACTGGGGAGATTCCGACTGGGGAAGCTCCTCGTCCGGATGGGATTCCGGACCCGTCATTTTCTACGGCGGAGGGGGCGGTGCCGCCTCCTCGATGCTTACACTGATTATCGGTGCAATCATCCTCTACCGGATTCTGGCGGCGATGAAGGCGCAGCAGGGAAGCCACGGTCAGCCCGTGAGCCTCGGAAATCTGCCCAGACCCAGGGGAGAGGACATCTCCACTTATGTGCGGCTGGATCCGAATTTTGACCGCATGGCCCTGCAGGAGCAGCTGGCCAACCGCTATGTGCAGATGCAGAATGCATGGCAGAATCAGGATATCGAACCGCTGAAGCCCTATTTTACGGACGCATTCTATAATCAGATGAACCGGCAGCTGCAGCAGATGAAGGCGCAGGGAAGAACCAATTATATGGAGCGCATCGCCGTCCTGCGGGTGGAGCCCAGAACCTGGTATCAGGAGAACGGCATGGACCACATCGTGGTGCAGCTGGAGACCAGGATGGTGGATTACACCGTGGACAATGCCACCGGAACCGTGGTTTCCGGAAACCGGAACCGGGAGAAGTTCCTGGGCTACGAGTGGGATCTTTCCCGAAAGTCCGGAGTGATTACGGGGGCGGCCGGCGGCGTGCACCGGGTGAACTGCCCGGCCTGCGGGGCACCGCTGGATATCAACGCCACGGCAAAGTGTCCTTACTGCGGTTCGGTTGTGACCGTGCAGCAGGAGGAATGGGCGCTGAGCAGCATCAAAGGACTGTACCAGAGAACGATGTAACGGATTTGAGAGCGGAGCTGCCGTATTCCGGCGGCTTCGCTTTCTGCATGATGGAGAAGAGGAGGAAGAGAATGAAGAAGGAGAGCCTGAAGAGATGGGGCCTGGCCGCTCTGCCGGGGGCAGTCTCTGTTCTGCTGCTGTATCTGGCGGCACATCTTCCGGGCTTTGCGGACATTTACCGGACCTCTGTCTTCCGGCCCCTGTCCCGGGCAGTAAGCCTCATTTCGGGACTTTTCCCCTTCTCCCTTTCAGAGCTTCTTCTGGCGGTTCTTCTCTTCTTTGGAATCGCCGGGTTTATCCGCTGCCTTCTGGGAAAGCTTGCCCCGGCAGAGGTTCTTCGGCATCTGTTTTTTGCCGCTTCGGTTCTGCTTTTCCTTTTTACGGTGTTCTGCGGCATCAACTACCGGGCGAAACCATTTTCCAGTCAGGCAGACCTTCCGGTCCGGGAGAGCAGCCCGGAGGAGCTGCGGGACCTCTGCCGGCAGATTGCAGAGGAGGTCAACCGGAGGGCGGAAGTTCTGGAGAATGAGGAGATTCCGCCCCTTTCGGTGCAGGCGGCCTGCGGGCAGCAGGCTATGGAGGCGCTGGGCGAAGAGTTCCCAACCCTTTCCGGACCCTTTCCCAGACCGAAGTTTCTTATGCTGTCGAGACTTCTTTCCATCCAGCAGGTGACCGGCATCTACAGTCCCTTTACGGTGGAAGCAAACTGCAACCGGGAGATTCCCGGCTATAATATGCCCTTTACCATCTGCCATGAGCTTTCCCATCTGCGGGGATTCATGCGGGAGGATGAGGCGAATTTCATCGGCTTTCTCGCCGCGAGCAGGGCAGAGGACCCTTACTTTTCCTACAGCGGCTGGCTTTCCGGCTGGGTGTATGCCGGCAATGCCCTGGCAGAGACGGACCGGCAGGCCTTCGAGGAGATTCACGGGATGCTCTGCGAACGGGCCAGGAAGGACCTGGCGGAGAATAACCGGTTCTGGGAACAGTTTGAGGGGGCTGCCGCCGAGACCCACGAGAAAATCAATGACGCCTACCTGCGGGCCAACGGGCAGCAGGAGGGGGTAAAAAGCTACGGCCGGATGGTGGATCTCATGCTGGCCTGGGCGAGAGTACATCCCTTTTCTTAACAAACTGACAGTTTCATTAATATTTGCGGGCAACCTCGATATTTTCCCCGGTTCATGATATGATGGTAGAGCTGGGAGTATGGTTTTGGAAAAGCCCGGGGAGGCAGAAGGCTTCCATTCTGCACTCCAAAAAGACAGCGAAGGGAAACAAGATGCTGAGAGAAGATAAACTGAGGATGATGACGGACCTGGCCATGTTTGAGAAGAAGCACGGCGCCGCGATCCGCGACACCTCTGATTATTTTAAGATTGACTATGTGAGCCGCCACCTGCTGCGCGGCTTTTTCCGCTATTCTGTCAGCTTTTTCCTGGTGTTCGGCCTGTTTGTCATCTGCAGTCTGGACCGGGTTCTGTCGAGCCTGAGCCTGAACCTGCTGACGACCAGGATCACGGTGACCCTGGCGGTTTACCTGGCGGGACTTGCCATATACCTGGCGGTTCTGGCGAACGCGAGGATGGCGGAATATGACGAGAGCATGAGTATCCGGAAATCATTTGAGTCCAAGCTCCGGATGATGGCCAGACGGTATGAATACAGAAACCGTGCCGAACGGCTTCAGAGGGAGGGAAAACGTCTATGAGAGGACTTCTGGAGTTCCGGGAACACCTGCGGGCGTTATATGAAAAGTATACTGTTTATATCGACTATGCGGCCAGATTTCTGCTGTTCCTCGCCGGATTCCTGTTCCTGAATCTGTATGCGGGATATCAGCCGTCCCTCGGCAGAGTGCCGGTGATTCTGGCGATGAGCGCCGTGTGCGCCTTCCTGCCGCTGGGCGTTTCCGTGGTCCTTGCGGGAATTGTGCTTCTGGCAGAGTTTTATGCGGTTTCCATGGAAGTGGCCCTGGTGGCCGGGATGATTCTCGGCGTGATTGTGCTGCTTCTGATGGGCGTCCGGGTGAAGTCTCTGTGGAGCGTGGTGCTGGCGCCGATTCTTCTGGCGCTGCGGCTGCCCTTTGTGCTCGCCGTGCTGGTGGGCCTTTCCGGGACCGTGGTTTCCATGGTGCCCATGTCCTGCGGTATTCTGGTATATTACATGATACAGTATGTGCGGCAGAACAGCAGCCTGTTTGCCGGCGGAGAGCAGATTGAGATGACAAGCCTTCTGGCCCAGGTGGCCCGGGGATTTCTCGCAAATCCGGCGATGATTGTCATGATCTGTTCCTGCTGCGTGCTGGTGCTGGTGGTTGTGATTGTCCGCCGGCTGTCGGTAAACTACGCCTGGGAGATCGCGGTATTTGCCGGGATCTTTGCGGGACTTCTGGTACAGCTTGCCGGGAATATCGCCCTCGGGCTTCCGGTGTCTGTGCCCTATACGGCCCTGTCCGTCCTGTTGGCGGTGGCCTGTGCCGTTATCTACCGGTTTTTCGTGTTTTCCGTGGATTACACCAGAACCGAGTATCTGCAGTTTGAAGACGAAGATTACTACTATTACGTCAAGGCGGTGCCGAAGTCGACCATCGCCCGGGCGGATGTGCGAGTACAGAAGATTAATCGGGTAAGAAGGAGGTGAGCGTGTGGCGTCGGTATTTTCAACAATCTATTCCTGGTTTGCCTTTGTGCCGAGAATGACCTTCAAGAACGTCATTGAGATCGCGCTCATCGCGCTTCTGGTCTACGAGATGCTTCTCTGGATCAAGAATACCAGAGCATGGACGCTCCTTCGGGGAATTCTCTTTATTCTGGCGTTTTTCCTGTTTGCGACCATCCTGCAGCTGGATACCATTCTGTGGCTTCTGGAGAAGTTCTCCTTCATCGCCGTGACGGCGCTGCTGATTATCTTCCAGCCGGAGCTCCGAAAGGCGCTGGAGCAGCTGGGAAGCCAGAACGTGTTCGGCAGGCTGTTTCAGACCGAGACGGAGCTTTCGAGAGAGGAATTTACCGCAAAGACCATCAGCGAGCTGGTCCGGGCCTGTTTTGAGATGAGCCGGGTGAAGACAGGAGCGCTTATCGTGATTGAGAAGGGTACGCCCCTCGGAGAGATCGAGCGCACCGGCATCGAGGTGGACGGCGTAGTCACCAGCCAGCTTTTGATCAATATTTTCGAACACAACACACCGCTCCACGACGGTGCGGTTCTTGTCCGTGGCAACCGGGTGGCGGCGGCCACCTGCTATCTGCCGCTTTCCGAGAACATGGACATCAGCAAGGAGCTGGGAACAAGACACCGGGCTGCGGTGGGCGTCAGTGAGACCACGGACAGCATCACCCTGGTGGTGTCGGAGGAGACGGGCAATGTCTCCGTCGCCCAGAACGGGCGCCTCAGAAAGGTGTCCGACCCGGATATGCTGACAACCCTGCTGAAGCAGGAGATGGTGAAGGAAGAGGAGAGTAGTTCCGCACGGTTCGGAATGATCTGGAAGAAGAGGAAGAGAGATGAAGGAGAAGCTGCTGAATAATCTGAGCCTGAAGCTGGCGGCGATTGTATGCGCTTTTCTGGTCTGGCTCGGCGTGGTCAATGTGGCCAATCCCAGCAAGACCATCACGCGGGAAATTCCGGTCACCATCGTGAATGCGGAGGTGCTCGAGCAGGCCAACATGACCTACGAGGTAATCGGCAAGAGTACGGCGACCATCAGCTTCAAGGCCAAGACAAAGGATGAATACAAGATAAAGTCGGAGGATTTCTACGCATCGGCCGACATCGCCGAGATGTATGACGTGACCGGCGCCATTCCCATTACCGTCCGGGTGGTGAGTCATGAGGATCTCATCGAGAGCGGTCCCACGGTCCGTTCTCCCGAGGTAATCCGGATTCAGACGGAACCGCTGCAGACGAAGGAATTTGCCCTGAAGGCCTATCCCCAGGGGACGGTGGAAGGCGGCTACCAGGCCGGCGGCGTCACGATGCGGCCGGATACGGTGACGGTGAAGGGACCCCAGTCCCTGATCGGCCAGATCAGCTCCGTGGGAATCGAGTTTGATGTGGACGGCGCCGACGCCGACGTGAGCGGCCAGGCGACGCCGGGATTCTATGATGCCAACGGCAACGCTCTGGAGATGGATGAGTCCGTTAAGCTCCTGAGCGGCGACGTGGCGTATACCATGCGGGTGCTTCAGCTGAAGGAGATTCCGCTGAACTTCATCGTCGCAGGCAATGTGGCGGAAGGCTTCCGGTTTGTGGGCGCGGAGACCACGGTGCCGGCCATCACGGTGGCGGGAACCAACGCGGCCGTTACGGCCCTCTCCGAGATCCGGATTCAGAATCCGGCCCTGAATGTGGAGGGCGCCCGGTCGGATGTGACGACAGAGGTGGACATCAGCTCCTATCTGCCGGCGGGACTGACGGTTACGGGACTGGACAATACCGTGATCCCCGTGACGCTTAAGGTGGAGCCGCTGGAAGAGAAGAGCTTTACGGTGCGGACCAGTGACATTTCCCTCATCGGGGAAAGCAGCGTCTACAGCTACGGCGTTGAAGCCGGCAATGTGGAGGTGACGGTCCGCGGCCTGGCGGAGGATGTGGAAGGACTGACGGTGAGCAGCATGCGTCCCACGGCGGACGTGGGAGGAATTGCCTCCGGAACCCACCAGATCAAGGTGGTTCTGACACTGCCGGAAAACTGCGTCCAGACAGGCAATACCGATGTGACGGTGCATATCCGGGAGCGGAATGCGCAGACAGAGGGCGAGACAGCTGCCTCCGAGTCTGCGGAAGAGTCCGTGCCGGAAGAAAGCAGTACAGAAGCACCGTCAGAAGCAGAGACTGCAGAGGGGCAGACATGATTAAGACAACCGTAACCCTGAACATCCCCGGAGGCCTGCATCTGAGACCCGCGGAACAGCTCTGCGGCAGGGCAATGCATTACCGGTCGGATGTGGAACTGGCCCTTCGGGACGGGCGCTACAACGCCAAGAGCGTGCTGAGCGTCCTGGGTGCCTGCATCCGCTGCGGGGATTCCTTTGAGATCATCTGCACCGGCAGCGACGAGGTGGATGCGCTGAAGGACCTGGCAGCATTTGTGGAAAATGAATTATGACAGTTTATCTGATTTGTTATGCGGCCTGCTGGCTGCTCTCGGTGAGCGGACATCACCTGCTGGCCGGCGCAGGGCTTATGGCTGCCGCCGGATGGCTTTATGTCAGAGACTGGAAAAACAGCGGTACGCCTCTGCATCTGCGGGGGCTTTTCGCTTTTAGTTTTGTGGGCGGAGAGGGACTGGCCCTTCTGAAGCTCAGCCGTATCTGCGGCACCTGGACCACCCAGACCTGGCTCAGCTTTCTTCTGACCTACGTGGTGTTTCATCTGGTCTACGGGGCAGTTTCCGGCCATGCCGGGAAAGATGGAGCAGGCGAAAAGGCCCCGGAGATGATTCCGGCAGAGGAGAAGGCACAGGAGAGCAGATGGCATAACTTCGGCATCTTCCTGTCGATTGCAGGGCTCTCTGTTGTGGTGCTTCTGGCCTTTGTCTTTGAAGTGATTACCCTCGGGTATATCCCCTTCTTTGTGCGGGGCGTGCCCCACGCCTACGCCTCCTTCCATGTGAAGGGCGTCCACTACTTTACGGTCAGCGCCGTGCTGCTGCCTTCCATGGCTCTTATCTGGTTTTTTACCGAAAAGAGAAGAAACCCCCACAGGGATATTCCGGTGGCGTGTGCGGCCGTTCTGGGCTTTCTGGTGCCGGTGCTGTGCGCCTCCCGGTCGCAGATGATGTTTTCCATCCTGCTGACGGTTCTGGTCTATGTGCGCATGGCGGGAAAGCAGGTGAGCCGGGTGCGCATCGGGGCGGCCCTTCTGATCTGCGGCCTGCTCTTTCTGGTGCTTACCATTGTGCGGGGACATGACGCAGCGTATCTGAATGCGGTGTTTGAGATGAAGAACGCGCATATGCCGGTATTTTTTTCTCAGCCGTAT
This sequence comes from Lachnoclostridium sp., assembly GCA_003445895.1. Classification (GTDB taxonomy): domain Bacteria; phylum Bacillota; class Clostridia; order Lachnospirales; family Lachnospiraceae; genus Clostridium_R. Next base: position 10,185 of record DMCD01000128.1, read on the forward strand.
ATGTATATAATTAATAACTATGAGAATTTTAATTTCCTGACGCAGCATCTGCAGCATCACACCATGGGGGCCAAGGGGCTGTTCCCCCTCTGGACCTTCACGGGGCTGAAGAATCACTACTGGTTCCTGACCTGCTGGGGGAACCTTTACGTGAAGGCGGAGCTGACCACCACCACCATCATCTACGACGCCTGGTACGACTTCGGCCTGCCGGGGGTCATGGCCTTTTCCGCGGCCCTGGCGGCGGCATCGGCCCGGGTGGAGAGGGCGGTTGGTGTCAGCAGAAATCCCTTTGTATTTCTGCTGTACGGCCAGCTTGCGCTGTATCTGCTTCTGTCCTTCTTTACGGCCTGGTTTTCCCTTCCCATAACCTGGTTCTATTTCGGGGTTACGGGAATCGCGATGGCCATGGCGGCGGCTGACAGAGAGGGCGTCACGTTATTACGGAAAAGATTCAGGAGGAAAAAGAATTGATGATCTCAGAGAAAATGATCCCGCTGGTCCACAACAATTCCGCCATTCGGATGATGTTTGAGGAAGGCAACCGTCTGGCACGGGAATACGGCCGGGAAAATGTCTACGACTTCAGCCTGGGCAACCCCAGCGTGCCTGCACCGGAAGAGGTAAATCAGGCCATCCGTGCGGTTCTGGACGAGGAAGATTCCCTCTTTGTCCACGGCTATATGGCAAATGCCGGCTATGAGGACGTGAGAGGAACCATTGCAGACTCCATCAACCGCCGTTTCGGAACATCCTTTGCAGCCAGAAACATCATTATGACCGTCGGTGCGGCCAGCGCCCTCAACATCGTGCTGAAGACCGTGCTGAATCCGGGCGATGAGGTTCTGACCTTTGCTCCCTATTTTGTGGAGTACGGCAACTATGTCCGCAACTATGACGGAAACCTGGTCATCGTTTCCCCGAATCTTCCCACCTTCCAGCCGAATCTCAAGGAGATGGAAGAGAAGATTACGCCGAAGACCAAGGCAGTCATCATCAATACCCCGAACAACCCCACCGGCGTCATCTATTCCGATGAGACCCTTGCGGGCATGGCGGAGATTCTCCGGAAGAAGCAGAAGGAGTACGGCACCGAGATTCTTCTCATCTCCGATGAGCCCTACCGGGAGCTGGCCTATGACGGCGCAGAGGTTCCCTATGTGACAAAGTACTATGAGAACGCCGTGGTCTGCTATTCCTTCAGCAAGTCCCTGTCCCTGCCCGGCGAGCGTATCGGCTATGTGGCAATTCCGGACGAGGTGACCGACAGTGCGGACGTTATCCAGGCGGCTACCATCGCCAACCGGGTGCTGGGCTCCGTCAATGCGCCGTCCCTCATTCAGCGCGCCATCATCCGCTGCCTGGACGCCAAGGTCAACGTGGAGGCCTATGACAAGAACAGAAACGCCCTCTACAACGGTCTGACCGACCTGGGCTTTGAGTGCGTCTATCCCCAGGGCGCCTTCTATATGTGGGTGAAGTCTCCGGTGGAAAATGAAAAAGAATTCTGCGATGAGTGCAAGAAGTACAACCTGCTGGTGGTTCCGGGCTCTTCCTTTGCAGGCCCCGGATATGTGCGCATCGCCTACTGCGTATCCTACGATATGATCATGCGGTCCATGCAGGCCTTCGCCAAAGTGGCAGAGCACTATGGACTGAAGAAGTAAATTGAATCAGATTCTTTTAATGAGCCATGATGACAGTGCGTGCCCGCAGGGCACGCACTGTCACGGCATTCGCCGTATGTTTCCTGCCGGAAGAACTTCCTGCCTGGAGCAAGCTGCCGGCAGAAAGCTTTTCCGCCAGGAAACGCATGGCTCATTGCTTCGCGCATATAACAAGAGGACACCCCTTGCGGGGTGTCCTCTTGTTCGGCTTTCGGGCACTGGTTGTTTACCCTGGCCGAGAGATTCTGACCAGTTCTGCCGGGAACGGAAGTAACGGAGTAATACTCGGGAATTTTCGATTTGTTTTTTGTTACCATTACCGGCTTCCTGGCAGAGATGTTTCTGATCCGTTCAATAGGTTAATGCGCATTCCGCGCATTTTATTGCATTCTCACCAAATAATTCAGAGAATTATCTGATGATTAATACCATTCTAGTATGAAACGGCCGTTTCGTCAAGGTTTCCGGGATGTCTCGGAGAATCATACCTCATATCCCAGGGACCGGAGGTACGCCAGAATGATGGATACGGTGCCGCTGATACCGGGTTTTGTCGTGTTGATCACCAGATCATAATTCTCCGCATTCGCCCAGTCCCGGCCGGTGTAGTAGCGGTAGTAGTCATTGCGCTCCCGGTCCACTTTACGGATTGCGCGCAGCACATCCGTCTCTTCGGGATTCCGCTCCTTAATCCGCTCTTTCCGGGATTCCAGGTCCGCGTTCAGGTGAATCCGCACCAGGTCATCGGTGCCTTCCAGAATATAATCCGCACAGCGCCCGATGATGACGCAGGATTCCGCCTCCGCCAGCTTCTTTATAACTTCGGACTGGAAGCGGAAGAGGTTGTCTGCGGACGTCAGGTCGGACCCGAAGGAAGGAGAAGCCTTTTCCGGGCGAAGGCCCTGCACAATGCGGTAGAGGAGACGGGAGCCGGCTTTTTCGTCGGCCAGGTGGAAATAGCTTTCCTTGATCCCGCTCTCGTCGGCGTTGATGCGGAGGATGTTCTTGTCATAAAAGCTGATGCCCAGTTTCTCTGCCAGCTGTTTTCCGATTTCTGCACCGCCGCTGCCGTACTGCCGGCCGATGGTGATGACAACATGCTTTCCTGCCATGGGTGGCCTCCTTTCTGAACGCCGCGCCGTTCCCGGATGGGTTCTGCGGTTACAGTTCGATCTCTCCCTGAAAAACTTCGGTGGCCGGTCCGGTCATATAGACCAGGTTATTATCCCGATCCCAGCGGATAACCAGGTCTCCGCCGAGAAGATGTACAGTGACGGTATCCTCGGTATATCCGTGGAGAATGCAGGCGACCGCTGCGGCGCAGGCACCGGTGCCGCAGGCCAGCGTCTCGCCGGAACCCCGCTCCCAGACCCGCATTCTGACGTGGGTGCGGTCAAGGACCTTCACAAACTCGGTGTTGGTGCGGTCCGGAAACCGGGGATGATTCTCAAAGGATGGCCCGATGAGGGGCAGGTCCAGCGCTGCCGGGTCCTCCACAAAGATGACGGCGTGGGGATTGCCCATGGAAATGCCGGTGAAGGTGACGTCCATGCCGCCGGCGGACAGGGGCTCATCCAGTTCCGAGGTCTGCACCGGGGCGCCCATGTTGACGGTGGCCGAGGTGACGCGGCCTTCCGAAACCTCCATATGGAGCTGCTTGATTCCGGCTAGCGTCTCGATGGAGATGTCGGGCCGGTCCACAATGCCGTGGTCGTAGGCGTACTTTCCGACGCAGCGGATGCCGTTGCCGCACATCTCGCCGCGGGAGCCGTCGGCGTTGTACATGGCCATCTCGCAGTCTGCCTTATCGGACGGATTGATCATGATGAGACCGTCACCGCCGATGCCGAAGTGACGGTCGGCCACGCGGATGGCGGCGGCGGAGGGATCCGCAACCGTCTCCTCAAAGCCGTTGACATAGACATAGTCGTTGCCGCAGCCATGCATTTTTGTGAATTTCAAGGGAAGGACCTCCTTTCAGGCCGGAGAGCAGCCCTGCGGTCAGTTCAGAGCGCGCAGCTGCTCGCTGAGTTCATTGCCCAGCGTGATGCTTCCGACATAGTCCACGGTGCCGACCATGTATACCTCGCCGTCATCCCGGATCTCCACTTCCAGCACGCCGCCGGGCATGTGCACATACATGCTGCGGTCCGCCAGACCCATCCGGTAGGCGGCACATGCGGCAGCGCAGGCGTTGGAGCCGCCGGCCAGGGTGTAGCCGGTGCCGCGCTCCCAGATCTCAATCTGGATATTGGTGCGGTCCAGAACATTCAGCAGCTGGGTATTCACCTTCTCCGGGAAATACTCGGCATTCTCGGAATGCTCGCCGATACGGCATACGATCTCTTTGGAAATCTCATTCATCCAGATGACGCAGTGGGGATTGCCCAGAGAGAGGCAGGTGGTCACATAGGGAATCTTTCCGAAGACCATGATCTGGTTCACCATCTCTCTGCGTTCGCCGGTCACCGGGATCTCGTCGCTCCAGAAGGAGGGCTGGCCCATGGAAACCTTGAGGCGGGTTCCCTCTTCATTCAGATATACGACATGTTCTTCCCCGGCGTCCGTGTCAAAGGAAAAAGTGGTTTTCTGAACATAGCCCTGATCCTTCAGATAGCGGGCGAAGATGGCCATGCCGTTGCCGCTGCGGGCCGCTTCGCTGCCGTCTGCGTTGTAAATCCGGACGTACATTTTTTCGCGGTCAAGGTAGGGGCCGACGAGCACGCCGTCCGCGCCGATGCCGAAATGGCGGTCGCAGAGGCGGGCGATGCCGGAAGGAGAAAGAACCGTCGGGTTGCGGTTCGGGTCATAGACGAGATAGTCGTTGCCCATACACTGGTATTTGAAAGTGACAATCTGTTCCATAGTATAAGTCCCCCTATACAGATATATTCATGATTCTATTATATCGAATCAGAAAAGAAAATACCACAGCAAATGTTTTCATGAAAGAACATGGCAAATGAGGGGGACCCCTTGTATTTTAAAAGCGGATTTAGTATAATGGGACAAAATGTTGAACATTTATAATTCACTTTTAAGGAGGATATTGTCATGGTTAAAGTTGCGATTAACGGTTTCGGTCGTATCGGTCGTCTTGCTTTCAGACAGATGTTTGAGGCTGAGGGTTATGAGGTTGTTGCTATCAACGATCTTACCAGCCCGAAGATGCTTGCTCACCTTCTGAAGTATGATACCGCACAGGGCGGCTTCGCCGGCAAGTTCGGCGAGGGCAAGCACACTGTAGAAGCTACCGAAACCGGTATCATCGTTGATGGTAAGGAAATCACCATCTATAAAGAGGCAGATGCAAAGAACCTTCCGTGGGGAGAGATTGGTGTTGACGTAGTTCTGGAGTGCACCGGCTTCTACACCTCCAAAGAGAAGGCTTCTGCTCACATCGCAGCAGGCGCGAAGAAGGTTGTCATCTCTGCTCCGGCAGGCAACGATCTTCCGACCATCGTATATAACGTTAACCACAAGGTACTGACCAAGGAAGATACCGTTATCTCCGCAGCATCCTGCACCACCAACTGCCT
>DMCD01000128.1:15519-15904 GCA_003445895.1 Lachnoclostridium sp.
GGCGACCAGATGATCCTTGACGGACCGCAGAGAAAGGGTGACCTCAGAAGATCCAGAGCAGGCGCTCAGAACATCGTTCCGAACAGCACCGGCGCTGCAAAGGCTATCGGTCTTGTTATTCCGGAACTGAACGGCAAGCTCATCGGTTCCGCTCAGCGTGTTCCGACCCCGACCGGTTCCACCACCATCCTGATCGCAGTTGTCAAGAAGGCCGGCGTTACCAAGGAAGCGATCAATGCAGCCATGAAGGCAGCAGCTACCGAGTCCTTCGGATACACCGAGGATGAGATCGTTTCCTCCGATGTTATCGGCATGAAGTTCGGTTCCCTCTTCGATGCAACCCAGACTATGGTTTCCCAGATTGCGGATGACCTCTATCAGGTAC
>DMCD01000186.1 GCA_003445895.1 Lachnoclostridium sp.
GAGGAAAGCATCTCCCGCTTTGCCATCCGCTGGCCGGAATAGACAAGGACAATCATCTTCCGTCCCATGTCATAGACGCAGGCACAGGACTCCAGCCCCGGGATTGCCCCGGCGGCGGTCTCAATCTCGCCCAGCTCGATGCGGTAGCCCAGATGCTTGATCTGGAAGTCCTTCCGACTCAGATATTCCAGCTCGCCGCGGCCGTTGTAGCGGACCACGTCGCCGGTCCGGTAGATCACCTCGGGCCAGCTGTTCTGCAGCGGATTCTGCACAAAGCGCTCCGCCGTCTTCTCCGGGCTGTTGAGATACCCGAGGGCCACGGTGCAGCCTCTGGCGCAGAGTTCTCCCTGCTTTGTGGGGGTGCCGTCGGCAGAGGGAAGGATCAGGTTGTTCTCCTCATCCAGCACCAGGATATCCGCATAATCCACCGGGTATCCGATGGGGAGGGACTCGTCGTCGGCAAACTCCCGGTCAAGATTGTAATAGGTGCAGACATAGGTCTCCGTCGGCCCGTACATATTGGAATACAGGGCATCCGGCAGATACCTTCTCCAGTAATTCAGCTGCTTGACCGGCATCACCTCGCCCGCAAAGAAGATATAGCGCAGGTATTCCGGCTTTTCTGCCTGGAAGGCATTCAGGTTGGCCGCCATGCAGAGGGCAAAGGGTACCCAGAAGATGGCCGTCACCTTATACTCATTCAGAAGCTTCACCAGCTTCACCGGGAAGGCGAAATCCTCCGGCGGCACGATCACCATGCTGCAGCCGAACTTCAGCACGCTGTAGATGTCGTGATCCGACACATCAAAATAGAAGGGCACCTGGTTGGCCAGCACCTCGTCGGAGGTGAAATGATACTCCCGCTCCAGCCACTCCATGTTGTTCAGAATCACCCGGTGGGGCACCAGCACGCCCTTCGGCACACCGGTGGAACCGCTGGTAAACAGCACATACAGTGGATCGTAATCTGTGCTCCGCTGCCGGATGGCACGAAGAACAGCTTCATTGACCGGAAACTCGACTGCTTCCTCATAGGTGACCGTCCAGGTTTCGTACGAAGCTCCGGCCACAAGACTCTCCGCCCGCTCCCGGTCCGCTTCCCGGACCAGCACCGCGGCGGGGCGCAGCACTGAAAAAATAGTGCGGATCCGCTCCTCCGGCATGGTGATGTCCACGGGACAGTAAAAGCAGCCCGCATAGACTGCTCCCATAAATCCCGCGATCATATCGGTCGACTTATCCATGAACACCGCCACAGCCTTCCCCTTTAACGGCTTTTGGGCGAGAAAGCTTCCCAGCCTTCTCGCCCTGTCGCCAAATTCGCCAAAGGTAATGCCGCCCCGGCTGTCCATGTACGCTGTTTTCTCCGGAAATCTCCGCTCGGAGTTTTCCAGATACTCCAGTACATTCTTTGCCATAGCGTCCTCCGGATAATACTATTTTACGATATACTCAATCTCTTCCACGATGCCGGCGGTCGTGGTATAGAAGGTAAGCTCTGTGTTGCCCTTCTGATAGCGGTAGATGCCGTACTTGCCGTCGCTTGCGCCGTAGGCCTTTGTGACATCCGCTGCCTTGGAACCAACCTTGATGCCTTCCGGGGTTGCCACGGAAGCACCGGTCACAACCACTGCGGAGATGCACTCCTTGCCGTTCTTCGGATAGGTGGAAACCTCAAAATCCTTGTAGGAATAAACCTTATCCTTGCCCTGATAAGCGCAGCTGTCAATCTCAAACACCGGCTTAACCGGATTGCCGAGCTGTGCCAGCACGGTCTTAGCCTCTTCGCCCATCTTAATCTCCACGGCGCCGCTCTTAAACACGTAAGAATCCTCCGCCTGGGTCTGGGTCTTCGCCGGAAGGCCGAAGGCCGCGGAAGCGCTCATCGGTGCCATCGCCATCGTCACTGCTGCAAGGATCGCTGCTGCAAACATCTTAGTCTTTCTCATCTCTTTGTCCCTTCCCTGGTAAATATATTTGTCAGTTTGTTAAATTCGTTAATTCGTACCCTATTTGGAATAATTATAACATAAAACCGGGCTCCGTGCCTATACTTTCTTTGATCATTCCTCCCCCGCAAACTGGGAAAGATATCCCTTTTCGGCAAATTCCCGGGCCTGGGCCTCCTTCACCGCCTCGTAGCGGGCAGTTTTCTCCTCCCAGAGCGACGTAAGTGCTGTATCCTCCCGGTGATCCGGAAGGCCCATATCCCGCAGCATGGGTCCCAGCCAGGACGAAACCTTCTCCGCGCCGTAAACACTCATGTGGAGACCGCCGTCATAGGTATCCGTGTCAAAATCAATCCCGATATTATCAATCTCCTCCAGGGCGTTGATATAGGGAATCCCGTAATTTGCCGCATACTCTTCTATCTGCATGTTCCATTCATCGTGCCATACCGGATAGAGGGAAGGCGCCTTGAAGAACAGAAGCTTTATTCCCCTGCTCTCACACAGCTCCCGGATGCGGTCCAGGTACGCATATCCCTTTTCCTCAAACTCCGGGTTTCTCACCCGCCGCTCCTCGGGGAATTCCCCCGCCGGCCGCACGTCCGCCCGCAGATAATAGCC
>DMCD01000096.1:0-2391 GCA_003445895.1 Lachnoclostridium sp.
TTCCCGTCCTTTTTGCCGGTGAAGATGCAGCCGATGTTGGTCTTGCCCTTTGTCCGGGGACCAAGGCTTGCCGGATCCGGCAGAAGAGCCTTCAGGAACTTGATGGGCACAATCTCATGGCCCTCAAACTGAACCGGCGTGGTGGACAGCATCCCCACATTCTCCAGACACTTCATATGGGTCAGATAGCTCTGGCCGAAGGTCATGAAGAAGCGGATTCTCTTTACGCCGGGGATATTTTCCGCCAGGGACTCGATCTCCTCATGGTGCAGGAGATACATGTCCTTTTCGCCCACCTGGTCAAAGTCATACTCCCGTTTAATGCTCATGGCCGGGATCTCCACCCAGTGTCCGTCCTCCCAGTAGCTGCCCGGAGCGGAAACCTCCCGGAGATTGACCTCCGGATTGAAGTTGGTGGCAAAGGGATAGCCGTGGTCGCCGCCGTTGCAGTCCAGGATATCGATGGTCTTAATCTCGTCGAACTCATGCTTTGCGGCATACGCACAGTAAGCCTGGGTTACGCCCGGGTCAAAGCCGCAGCCGAGAAGGGCCGTGAGGCCTGCCTTCTCAAACTTCTCCCGGTAGGCCCACTGCCAGCTGTAGTCAAAATAGGCGGAAAATCCCTTCTCCTCGCAGCGCTTTTCATAGATGGCGCGCCACTCCGGATCATCCGTATCCTCCGGCTCATAGTTGGCCGTATCCATATAATTGACACCGCAGGCCAGGCAGGCGTCCATGATGGTCAGATCCTGATAGGGCAGGGCGATATTCATGACCAGATCCGGCTTATAATCATTGATCAGGTCAATCACCTGCTGCACCTGGTCCGCATCCACCTGCGCCGTGGTAATCTTTGTGGAAGTCTTCTCCCGGAGCTTCTCCGCCAGCGCATCGCACTTTTCCTTCGTCCGGCTGGCGATACAGAGCTCTGTAAACACCTCGCTCACCTGGCAGCACTTGGAGATTGCCACCGAAGCCACACCGCCGCATCCAATCACTAAAACTCTGCTCATGTACTTTCCTCCGTTCATTCTATGCTTACTCTGCTTATTTATTCCCCAGAATTGCCAGCAAAAGCTCCCGCAGTACCTTGCAGGCCGTCGCGGTAGAAACCCCGTTCACATCCAGCATGGGAGCCAGCTCATTCACATCTGCCCCCACCAGATTCGGAAGCGCAGACACGGTCAGAATGGCAGACAGCAGTTCCTTAAAGGTTACGCCTCCGGCCTCCGGGGTTCCCGTGCCGGGAAATGCCGACGGGTCCAGGCAGTCCAGATCAATGGTCAGATACACCGGGACACCGCTTTTTTTCAGACGCTCCACGGTCTCCGAAAGCCCCTCAAATCCGAAGGGATGCATCTCGGTATGGTCCTTTGCAAAGGCAAATTCTTCCCGGTCACCGCTGCGAATGCAGAACTGATGGATATGTCCATCCCCCAGGATATCATGACAGCGGCGCAGCACACAGGCATGGCTGAGCTTCGCTCCCAGATAGTCATCCCGGAGGTCCGCATGGGCATCAAAGTGGATGATATGAAGGTCCGGATGCCGTTTTGCACAAGCCCTCACCGCCCCCAGGGTCACCAGATGCTCCCCGCCCAGAAGGAGCGGAAACTTTCCGGCAGAGAGAATCTCCTCCGCCCGGGCCTCGATATCATGAAGCGCCGCCTCCGCACTGCCGAAGCAGAGCTCCAGATCACCGCTGTCAAAGACTTTATAATCCGTCAGATCCCGGTTCTGATAGGGACTCCAGGTCTCCAGGCCAAAGCTCTCATGGCGCATGGCCGAGGGGCCGAACCGGGCTCCCGGCCGAAAGCTCGTGGTGGAATCAAAGGGGGCGCCGAACAGCACCAGGTCTGCCTCATCAAAATCCGCATCGCAGCCGATAAAGGTCTCGATATTAGCCTGCATTCTTCTCCACCTCCCTCACAATCTCCTCCAGGAATGCCGGCAGATAGAAGCATCCCACATGAAGCCTCGTGGTATAATACCGGGTCTTCAGATGGAGAGAAAGCCAGTCCGCCGCCTTCAGGTCATCGATGGGATGATACTTCTTGCTGGCAAAGCCGAACAGCCAGTATCCCGCCGCATAGCTGGGAATGTGGGCCTGGTAAATGCGGCTGACCGGGAAGGTGCTGACGATCCTCTGGTGGCTCCGCTTCATGGCCTCCACGTCATGCTTATAGAAGGGACTTCCCTGCTGGTTGACCATGATGCCGTCGTCCCGCAGCGCATTGTAGCAGCTCCCGTAGAATTCCCTGGAAAATACTCCCTCCAGCGGCCCGAAGGGATCCATGGAGTCCACGATCACCAGGTCATAATCCGCATGGCACCGCCGGAGAAACCGAAGCACATTGTCATAATGAATATGGACTCTCGCATCGTCCAGCC
>DMCD01000096.1:2540-2799 GCA_003445895.1 Lachnoclostridium sp.
TCAATCTTCTCCACCCGGTCATAGCGGGTAAGCTCCTTCACCACCCCGCCGTCGCCGGCGCCGATCACCAGGATATCCTTAATCCCTCCGTGCACCGCCATGGGCACATGGGTGATCATCTCATCGTAGATAAACTCATCCCGCTCCGTCAGCATGACGCTGCCGTCCAGAGCCAGCACCCGGCCGAATTCCGGGGTATCAAAGATATCTATCTGCTGATAATCCGATTTCTCGGAATACAGATGCCGGTCCACCCGGA
>DMCD01000019.1 GCA_003445895.1 Lachnoclostridium sp.
CTTTACAGACGAAAGGAAGGGCTGCCGATTCTTTCGATTCTGTTCTCGAATCAAAGAATCAGCAGCCCTTCCTTGCTCTAAATATGAAAAAATACAGCTCTGTCAGGTTTCCAAATGCGGTTTCAGATGTATTTCAGAAAACTGTCATCCGAAGCGCAGAGAAAATACAGCCCGGAGGCGATTTTCATGATGAAAGGGGATGAATTCGCACTGTTTTGTGCTCTTTTTGCCCGGCTTATGCCGGTTCAATATGGTTCACTCCGGCTCCGCCGAAACCGGCCGGAGAATTCTGCAATTACAGCAGTTCTACCAGCTCAATCTTGAAGTTCAGCTCTTTGCCTGCCATCTCATGGTTGGCGTCGAAGGTGATGGTGGTCTCGTCCTTTGCGGTTACCTGTACCGGGAAGGAACGCATGCCGTTGTTGAGAAATACCTTCTGGCCGACGGTGAGGTTCTCGGCGCCGGGGATCTCGATGATGTTGACGCTGAAGATGGCGTTCGGGTTGGAGGGACCGTAGGCCTCTTCGGGCATCAGATGAACATCGACAATCTGTCCGGGTTCCATGTTGGCTACTGCCTGGTCAAATCCGCGGATCATCATGCCTGCGCCGCAGATGAATTCAAGGGGTTCGCCCCGGTCATAGGAGGAATCGAACTGGGTGCCGTCGTTGAAGGTTCCCTTATAATGTACGCGGCAGGTTTTTCCGACGTTTTTTCCCTCAATCGGGGGCATGGAGGGACCGCATCCATGGCATCCGCCGCATCCGCCTTCGTGCTCGCCGCATCCGCCGCAGCCTTCTTCGTCCTCGTGATGGTGATCGTGGTGGTCGCAGTTGGCGCCGGTATTCACCAGCTCGCCGCGAAGATATGCCTCTACGGCTGCATCCGCGTCGCCGGAAGCGCCGGCCACCACTTCCACGCCGGCTGCTGCCAGGGCATTCTGTGCGCCCTGTCCCAGACCGCCGCAGATCAGCACGTCGATAGCCTTGTCTGCCAGAAGGCCTGCCAGGGCCTCATGGCCTAAGCCGTCGTTGCCAATGACCTTGCCGGAAACAATCTTGTTGTCTTCTACCTCGTAAATCTTGAAGCTTTCGGTTCTTCCGAAATGCTGGAATACATTTCCGTTTTCATAAGTAACTGCTATTTTCATGCTTTGTCTCCCTGATTTCTTATGGTAAATAGATGCCCGTCTGTATACGGATAAAGTACAGACAGCGAATAATACCAGTTTATGCGAAAAATGGCAAACTGGCAAGCCCTGACGGAAAAGAGATATAATTTGACATCTGAACTGTAGTATAATGAAGATCGAAGGAAAGGGGAGTTCAGATGGAAAAAAAGAGAGTATTTCTTTATCTCCAGGCAGCCCTGTGTATCCTGACGGTCATCATTCTTGGCACATCGGTCATCGGAATCTACCGGGAGGGCGCTCTTTGGAAGGCGGCGGGGCATCCGGGAGACTGGATTTTCACACCGGAAAAGGCGAGGGAGGTTATCCTGCGGGTGCTTCCCGTGATTCTCTGCGGATGTGTGCTGACCGTAACAGGACTTCTCCAGGGAGTCATGGACGGGAAGGAGGAGCTGCCCCCGGCGGATACGGAGACTTCCAGAGATCTCATCTGCGGACGGGTGAAAGAGCCCGCAGAGGCGATGATTCATGAAAGAGAGCTGCAGAAGAAGCTGCGGATCGGCGGATGGGCCGGGGCGCTTGGCTGCATGGTTCCGGTTCTTCTCTATATCACAGACGGAAGAAATTTTGAAAGCACGGACTTAGAGGCTGTGATGGGCGCGCTGGTTATGCACATCCTTCCCTGGACGGCAGCAGCGCTGGTTATTCTTGCCGTGTGCGCTCTTCTTGGCGAAAACAGCATGAAGCGGGAGATGGCGGCAGCAGGCATCCGTCTGAAAGAAGAGAAGGCGGCGGAAGCCGCAGGAACTGCTGCAGGAAATCCGGCGGACGATGGGGCTGCCTGCGGAGTGTCGGGGGCAGAAACGGCAGCAGGACCCGCCGCAGAAACGCCGGGAGGTTCCGGAACAGAAGCGGCAGGCGGAGCAGAGACAGATGGCCGGAAGACAGCGCTTCTTCGCGGAGTTGTTCTTGCCGCGGCGGTGGTCTGCATCCTGGCCGGAATATACAATGGAAGCATGAGGGACGTCCTGTTTAAGGCGATCAATATCTGTACGGAGTGTATTGGACTTGGTTAGTCAGAAATCCTGGTGGGAAATCCACCGTCCGACAAAAAGAAAACTGGTGCAGCTCTACTGTGCGCTGCTCTATAATGCCCATCTGCGGGGCTTTAAAGAAGGTCAGATCTATACGGGAAAGACCAAGGCGCTCTGTGTGCCCGGATTTAACTGCTATTCCTGTCCGGGTGCCGTGGGGGCCTGTCCTCTCGGTGCCCTGCAGAATGCCATCGCGTCCTCCGACACCAGAATCGGCTGGTATGTGCTCGGCATACTTCTGCTCTTCGGCGCAGGCCTCGGAAGAACCATCTGCGGATGGCTCTGTCCCCTGGGGCTTCTGCAGGAGCTTCTTCACAAGATTCCGACCCCGAAGGGAAAAAAGAACCGGATTACCCGGGTTCTCTCCTGGCTGAAGTATGTGATTCTCGCGGTGTTTGTCATTGCGATTCCCTTCTGGTACGGGGTGCTTCACGGCATGCCGGTGCCGGGCTTCTGCAAGTATATCTGTCCGGCGGGCACTTTCGAGGGTGCCATGGGCCTTCTTGCCCATCCGGGCAACCGGCAGCTTTATGCGGTGCTGGGGATTCTCTTTACCCGGAAGTTTGTGATCATGCTGGTAATCGGGCTCTGCTGCATCTTCTGGCACCGGGCCTTCTGCCGGTTTATCTGCCCGCTGGGGGCCATCTACGGGATGTTTAACCGCATCTCTTATGTGGGAATGCGGGTGGATGCGAACCTCTGCAATCACTGCGGCTCCTGTGTCCGGAGCTGTCCCATGGATATACGCCGGGTGGGGGATCATGAGTGCATCCACTGCACAAAGTGCATGACTGTCTGTCATCAGAACGCCCTGTCCCTGAAGGCAGGAAAGCTTACGCTGATTGGGCCGGAGAGCGGCGACGGGGCCTCCCGGCCGGAGACTGCCGGCACGGCGCCTGACAGGACGGCGGCCGGAAGCCGGAAGCAGGCCGGACGCATCGCCTGGGGAGCCGCGCTTCTTGTGCTGTGCGCAGCTCTTCTCTGGTTCAATGTGCTGGATCCGTCGGTAAAGACGGCGAATGCGGCCCTGGCCAATGAGACCGCCGTGAATCACGCAGCCGGCGGAAAGGAAACCGGCGGGGATGGTGCCGGCAGGCAGGGAGCAGAAGAAGACAGGACAGATGAAAAAGCGCCCGCAGCCGCAGACGGTGCGGCCATGGGCGCGGAGGAAGGCATGATCCTTCCGGACTTTACTGCAGAATGTGTGGATGGAACCGAATTCCATCTGGCAGATACCAGAGGGAAGGTGGTTTTCATCAATCTGTGGGCGACCTGGTGCGGTCCCTGCGTGGCAGAACTGCCGCTGTTTGATGCCCTGTATCGCGAGCACGGGGATGATATCTGTGTGCTGGCCATTCACTCTCCGGATGTGACGGAGGATGTGCCGGCATTCCTCGAAAAGCGGAACCTGTCGATGCCATTTGCCGTGGACGGGGAGGACCGGGCTCTTTTTACCCTGGTGAACGGAACGCCCACCCTGCCCCAGACCCTCGTTCTTGACCGGGAAGGAAAGGTGATTTACAACCGGGTCGGCTCAGCCACGGCGGAGCTTTTAGAAGACCTGTACCGGCAGGCGTCAGGAGAGGATTCACCGGGGAATCCTTAGTATCCGGTCTCACACAGTCAGGCTTTCTTTCTTAGTATATCTGCGACAGCGCCTCCGCATTCCGATGTGGAGGCGTTTCCGCCCTGATCCGGGGTCACGTGTACTCCTTCCATCAGAACCGCTTCGATGGCGTCAATGACACGCCTGCCCCAGTCCTCATAGCCGAAGAAGTCCAGCAGCTGGGAGGCGGACCAGATGGCCGCCAGCGGATTGGCGATGCCCTGTCCGGCGATATCCGGAGCCGAGCCGTGAATCGGTTCGAACATAGACGGGAATTTCCGGTCCGGGTTGAGGTTTGCCCCTGCCGCCAGGCCCATGCCGCCGGCGATGGCCGCACCCAGGTCGGTCAGAATGTCGCCGAAGAGGTTGGAGGTCACCACGATCTGGAACCGGGCGGGGTCCTTCACCATGAACATGGAGGCGGCATCCACCATCAGGCTTCTGGTTTCCACATCCGGATATTCTTCGCCCACTTCCTTAAAAATCTGATCCCAGAATACCATGGAATAATTCAGGGCATTTCCCTTGGTCACGTTGGTGAGGGTTTTCTTCTCCTTTCTGGCCAGCTCATAGGCGTAGCGGATGACCCGCTCGCAGCCGGTCCGGGAGAATACGCCGTCCTGGATGACCACTTCCCTCGGCGTCCCCTTATAGAGCCAGGCGCCCTGGCCGCTGTACTCGCCCTCGCTGTTTTCCCGGATGAAGGTCATGTTGATGTCCTCCGGGGTCACGCCGGAGAGGGGGCAGACAGCGCCCCGCAGAAGCTTTACCGGGCGCAGATTGATGTACTGGTCGAAATCGTGGCGGATCCGGAGAAGAAGGTCCCGGAGGGAGATATGGTCCGGCACGCCCGGGAAGCCCACGGCGCCGAGCAGGATGGCGTCAAAGCGGGAGAGAATCTCCATGCCGTCTTTCGGCATCATTTCCCCGGTCTTCAGATAGTATTCGCATCCCCAGGGGAAGTATTCGTAGGTAAAGGAAAACCGTCCGTCCGCGCAGGCGACGGTGTCCAGGATTTTCACGCATTCCTTCATGACCTCCGGGCCTACGCCGTCTCCCGGAATGACTGCGATTTTGCCCCCGACCTTTGGTTGGGGGAGCCCGTCGCGGCTTTGAGCGACTTCGAAGGAATCCGTACGGATTCCTTCCTTGTTGTATGTCTTCATGGAAGCCTCCTTTATGAGCAGCAAGAGATATCGGCCGCAGCGGACTGCAGCACTTTCAGTATAGCCTTTCCCGGTGAGAATATGCAACCCGGGATTGACGAAACAGATGTTTACAGCTAGAATAAACGGGTGATTACACCGACAGTTCGCTTGTGCCATCCTGTCGTTAAAAAAAACCAGGACTGCAGACAGGATTATTATGCTTAAAATTCCGCTCCGCAGGTCCCCCTGCGGAGTTTTTTTATGATACGGCCTAAAGCGGCCGCTGTGCCTGCACGGGCAAAGGAGAAAACCATGTACAGAATACGAAACGAGCAGAGCTTTGATTCCGCTCACTTTCTGAAGGATTATATCGGGAAATGCCATAACCTCCACGGCCACCGCTGGAGAGTTGTCGTGGAGGCAGCAGGAGAGAGACTGAGCAGGGAGACGCAGACCCGGGGGATGCTGTTTGACTTCGGGGACATGAAGGCTGCGCTGAAGGAGCTCTGCGATGCTCTGGACCACTGCTTTATCTATGAGGAGGGGTCCCTTCGGGAGAGCACGGTAAAGGCGCTCCGGGAGGAGGACTTCCGGCTGGTGGAAGTGCCCTTCCGTCCCACGGCGGAGAATTTTGCCCGGTATTTCTTTGAAGAGATGCGAAAGAAGGGATTTTCCATGAGCCGGGTGGAGGTCTATGAGACCCCGAATAACTGTGCGGTCTATGAAGAGACGGAAACCGGCACGGATACGGGGGTATTTGGCGAATGAGAGTGGTCGAGAAGTTTGTAAGCATCAACGGCGAGGGGCAGAGAGCCGGGGAGCCGGCGGCCTTTGTCCGGTTTCAGGGCTGCAATCTGTGCTGCAGCTGGTGCGACACAAAGTGGGCAAATGTTCCGGACTGCCCTTATGAGGAGATGAGTCCCGCCGAGGTGGCAGCCTGGGCGGATGAGACCGGGATTACCAATGTGACCCTCACCGGCGGGGAGCCCCTTCTGCAGAAGGAGATGGGAGAGCTTCTTCCGATGCTCCTTGCAGACGGAAAACACCGGGTGGAGATCGAAACCAACGGGTCGGTGGACATTGCGCCCTTCTGCGAAAAAGACCGTCCGGCCTTTACGCTGGACTATAAGCTTCCGGGAAGCGGCTGCGAGGCCCGGATGAACACCGCCAATTACGGGCTGCTTCGTTCGGAGGACACGGTGAAATTCGTCATCGGAAGCAGGGAGGACCTGGAACGGGCGAAGGAGATCATGGAGCAGTACGGGCTTATCGGCCGCTGCCAGGTATATCTGAGCCCGGTATTCGGGCAGATCGAACCGGCCGAAATGGCAGAATTTCTCACAGAACACCGGATGAACGGGGTCCGCATGCAGATTCAGATCCACAAGGTGATCTGGGACCCGGAGAAGAGAGGGGTATAGGAATGATTGACGAGAAAGCGATAGAAGAGCACATCCGGGGAATCCTTGTCGCCCTTGGCGATGACCCGGAGAGAGAGGGACTGAAGGATACGCCGAAGCGGGTGGCAAAGATGTGTTCCGAGGTCTTTGCAGGAATGAATTACACCAACCACGAGATCGCCGAGATGTTCAACAAGACCTTTGAGGACGGCGCCGATGCCGTGGTGGCGGAGAATCCCGGCCGGGTGGTGGTGGTGAAGGATATCGATATCTTCTCCTACTGTGAGCATCACATGGCCTTGATGTATGACATGAAGGTCAGCGTGGCCTACATCCCCCGGGGACGGGTCATCGGGCTCTCCAAGATTGCGAGAGTCTGCGACATGGTCGGAAAGCGGCTGCAGCTGCAGGAGCGGATCGGGGAGGATATTGCGGATATCATCACCGAGATCACGGGAAGCGAGGACGTGGCCGTCACCATCGTGGGGTGTCACAGCTGCATGAGCGCCCGGGGAATCCGGAAAGAGCAGGCGAAGACATTTACCACGGAGCTCCGGGGACAGTTCCGGGAGAATCCGAACCTGATGTTTTATCTTAAATAAAGGAGAACTCTTATGAAAGCACTGGTACTTTCCAGCGGCGGCGTGGATTCCACCACAGCCCTGGGTCTTGCGGTACAGAAATATGGTAAGGACAATGTCTATGCTCTGTCGGTTTCCTACGGGCAGAAGCATGATAAGGAGATAGAGGCGGCGAAGGCCGTGGCAGAGTATTACGGCGTGGAGCAGATGTTTCTGGATCTTTCCCTGATCTTTCAGTACAGCGACTGCTCCCTGCTGAAGCAGTCGGAGGAGGCGGTTCCGGAGAAGAGCTATGCGGAGCAGATTCAGGAGACGGGCGGGGAGGCGCCGGTGAGCACCTATGTGCCCTTCCGGAACGGCCTGTTCCTGTCTTCGGCGGCCAGCATCGCACTGAGCCGGGGCTGCGGGGAGATCTGGTACGGCGCTCATGCCGATGATGCGGCAGGCGCGGCCTACCCGGACTGCTCTCCGGTCTTTAATAAGGCCATGGGAGATGCCATCTGGGAAGGCTCGGGCCATCAGCTCAGGATCTGCGCGCCCTTTGTGGAGGTGAACAAGGCGGAGGTGGTCCGCATCGGCCTTTCCATCGGCGTTCCTTATGAGCTTACCTGGTCCTGCTATGAGGGCGGGGAGGTGCCCTGCGGAAAGTGCGGCACCTGCATCGACCGGGCTGCGGCCTTTGCCGCCAACGGCGTAAAGGATCCGGCCCTGAAATAAGAGAATCCCGGACAGAATAAAAACAGAAAATGCAGTGCAGAGAGGAAGAAACGGTTATGAGAGAAAACGAAGGACTCACAAAGCTGGGAACCCACCAGACATCCTATAAGATGGATTACGCGCCGGAGGTGCTGGAGACATTTTCCAACAAGCATCCGGACAATGACTACTTTGTCAAGTTCAACTGCCCGGAATTCACCAGTCTCTGCCCCATCACCGGGCAGCCGGACTTTGCGACGATCTATATTTCCTACGTGCCGGGAGAGCGGATGGTGGAGAGCAAATCCCTGAAGCTCTACCTGTTTTCCTTCCGGAATCACGGGGATTTCCACGAGGATGTGGTCAATATCATCATGAAGGACCTGATTAAGCTTATGGACCCGAAGTATATCGAGGTCTGGGGAAAGTTCCTTCCCAGAGGCGGCCTTTCCATCGACCCCTACTGCAATTACGGAAAGCCGGGCACAAAATGGGAGGATGTGGCCTGGGAGAGACTGAAGAGCCATGACCTTTATCCGGAGCGGGTGGACAACCGATAGTCTGCGGGGAAATTCGTGGGATCCGGCCATCGAAAGACCGTGATTTCGGAT
>DMCD01000113.1 GCA_003445895.1 Lachnoclostridium sp.
GGAAGCGGCATCCAGCAGGGCATCGGCAATGCCATCTGCGAGGATGCAAAGATTGACCCGAAGACAGGACAGCTCCTCATCCAGAACCTGAAGGACTATGAAGTGGCCAATGCCTGCGACATGCCGGACTACGATGTGCTTTTTATCGAGGACGGCGATGCCAACGGCCCCTTCGGAGCAAAGTCCATCGGAGAGGTGGTTGTGGCGCCGGTGGCGCCCTGCATCACCGCCGCAGTGAACAATGCGCTGGATACCGAACTCCGGAATCTGCCGCTGAGTCCTGCAAAGATTCTGGAAGCCCTGGAAGGAAAGGAGGCCTGATTCCATGCTGATTCATTTTACCGTCAACAGAAAAGAGATGACCATGGATGTGGTGCCGGAAAAGCGGCTTCTGGATTTTATCCGGGAGGACCTTCACCTCACCGGTACCAAGGAAGGCTGCGGCATCGGTGAATGCGGTGCCTGCACCGTCATCCTGAACGGCAATGCCGTCCACTCCTGCCTCACCATGACCGGCCAGCTGGACGGGGGAGACCTTCTCACCGTGGAAGGCCTGGAGAAGGACGGAGAGCTGGATATTCTCCAGAAGATGTTTATTAAGGACAGCGCCGTACAGTGCGGCTTCTGCACCGCCGGCATGCTGATGTCCGGAAAGGCCCTTCTCATGCGCAATCCTCATCCCACCGATGAGGAGATCCGCAGGGCCATCGCCGGCAACATCTGCCGCTGCAGCGGATATAAGGAAATCCGGCAGGCCATAAAGGATGCCGCGGACGCCGGAAAGGAGGAGGAAGCATGAGTATGTACCTTCAGCCCTCCACCAGGGAAGAGCTCATCTCTGCCCTGGGCCAGCTCACCGATAAGAGCCGCATCATCGCCGGCGGGACGGACCTGATGCCGGACCTTCGGAAAAAGCGGCCGGACGTGGATATCTTCCTCTCTCTCTCCGCCATGGAGGAGATGAAGGAAATTCGTATTTCGGATGATACCATCTGCATCGGGGCCATGGCCACCCATGATTCCATCGCCCGCAATGCGGAGATTAAAACCTGGGCCACCGCCCTGCACCACGCCTGCTCCCATGTCGGATCCCAGCAGATCCGCAACCGGGGCACCATCGGCGGAAGCCTCGCGAACGCTTCCCCCGCCGGCGACATGATTCCCTGTGTCTGCCTGCTGGGCGGAACACTTCTCCTGCTCGGTGCAGACGGCGCTTTCCGCCGCATTCCGGCGGAGGATTTTACTCTCGGTGTCAGCAGAACTGCCCTCCATCCGGGCGAGGTTCTGTTTGCCATAGAGCTTCCCGTAAGAAAGGACCGTTCCACGGCCTTTGTCAAGCTGGGAAGCCGCAAAGAAGTAACCATTGCGCAGATATCCATCGCGATTTCCTGGGATAAGGGGACCCGGTATCAGAATCCCGACGGTTATCTGGGCGCAGTCGATGTGACGCCGGTTCATCTTGAAGAGATGCCGGAACTCATCGGCCAGGGTCCCGTGGACGATGCCGCAAAAGACAGGCTGGCGGAGTCGCTCCGGGATCGCATCCGCGGAATACGGATGAACCGGAAACGCCCGCCGAAGCTGAAAATCACGGAAGCGGAGCGGCTGTACAAGGAACGGGCCGTCCGGTCGGTCGTCTACGACGTCTTTGACCTGGCGGAAACCATCGATTAGGTAGGAACTAATTTTAAGGAGGTTTCTCAATGTTAACAACGATTGACAACATTACCATCGTCCTGTGTGTTATCGGCATCTTCTGGATCAGCCGCACCATGGGTAAGAGAAGCGCGGATATGGAGAGCTTCTATCACGCCAACAAGTCTCTTCCCTGGTCCCTGGCAGTAGGTACCATCGCAGCATCCTGGTACGGCGGAAACGGAACCATCGGTACCGTCGGCTATGCAACATCCATGGGTATCGCGGCATTCTTCCTGTGGTCCATCGGCGCCCACCTGGTAAGATTCCCGCTGGCTCTCTGGATTGCCCCGAAGATCTCCATCAAGGTGAACTCCACCATGACCGAGCTTCTGGAGCGCTTCTACGGACGTCTCGCTTCCATCATCGGTGCTGTCGTCCTTATCGTCAGCTGCCTCTCCATCTCTGAGGTTGCTGCTACCGGTTATGTCGGAACCGCAGCATGGAATGCCAACAAGTTCGTGGCAGCCGCAGTGGTTATCGCCATCTCCATCGCCCTGACCTGTATCGGCGGTCTGTTCGGCGTTGCCATCACCGATATGATCTTCTTCTTCCTGATGATCCTCTCGGTATCCCTGGTCTTCCCGCAGGTTTGGGCAGGCATCGGCGGTTTCGCCGGCGTATCCGCCATCCTGGACGGTGTTGACCCGTCCCTCATGACGCCGCTCGGAGGCATCGCCCCCGGACGAGCCGTCATGCTCATCCTTATCTGCATCAACGTATATAAGGATCCGGCATTCTATCAGAGATTTACTGCAAGTAACGGCCCCAAGACCGGTAAGAGAGCCATGCTTACCTGCTTCTCCATCTGGATGAGTATGGATGCCTGCCTCATGTTCACCGCTCTGGTGCTCCGCGCCATGGATCCGGGTCTGACCATACAGCCGGAGGTTGCCTACATCCAGCTGATTCTCGGCAATCTTCCGCCGGTACTCCGCGGACTCTTCATCCTGGGCCTCATGGGCGCTATCATTTCCACCATGGACTCCTACTACCTCATCGGCGGCGAGATCGTGGCAAACGATATCATCAACAAGCTTCGCCCGACCCCGCTTACCGATAAGCAGTCCATCTTCATCACCCGCGTATCCTGCGTGATCTTCGGTATCGTCGGTCTGTCCGTCGCATTCCGTTTCCCGCTCGTTTACGACGCAATGATCTTCGTTACCAGCCTTTCCATGTCCGTCCTGTTCTGGCCGGTGCTGATGGCTATCATGTACGAAGGCAAGAAGACCAACATGGCAGGCCTTGTCTCCATGTTCGTCGGCGGTATCGTATGGACCTGGTTCACCATGAATCCGGTTGCTGTTCCGGTTCTCGGCGACATTGATGCAGTTCTTATCGCCCTTCCGATTTCCCTCGTTGCCTACTTCATCGGCAACCAGTTCGGTACCGAGCTCAACCGCGGCTTTGCTGAGGTTCAGGGTGAGGACGTGGAGCTCAACGGCATGACCGCTGCAGAGTATGCAGAAGAGATCAAGGTCGAGTGGTTCGGCATCGACGGCGCACTCTGCCTTCTGTACTTCGCACTGGCATGCATCTACTCCTTCGGTATTCTTAATCGGATCGATGCTATCATCGGCGTATTCTGCCCGCTGGTTGCAGCCGGCATGACCACCGCCATCTTCCTGCGTTACCTGTTCGAGGTATTCTCTTTCGGTAAGGCAAAGTAATTCTGACATAACTCTCGGGGCTGTCCGGTCCTTTCCCGCAGCGCATATGCGCTGCCTGAATCCCCCGCCGGGCAGTCCCTTCCCCTTCCCCTTATTTTAAAATCTGTTTCCACGAAATCATCACGAAAGGACCGGACATGAAAATCACAGCAACACCCAAGGTTATGACAGACGCTGAAGCGCTCCGCACCGCACGTCAGGGGGGAAATGTATTCGGCAAGGCACTTTACGGGAGCGGCGAAATCACACTGAAACTGATGTACCTGGAAAGCCGTGAAGTCATTCTGGACCTGTATTATCAGCCTGCACCCATTATGAAGATATTCGGAAAAGGCGAAGCGCCCACCGAGCCCTCCCAGAAGATCCGCATGGTCGTCGAGGGGACCCGCTGCACCGCCAGCTATTCCGAAGATCCGATCAAAACCCAGGAAATCGACGTGAAGGAAGAGAATCTGCAGAAGACAGAATTTCCGGATGACAAGATTGTCGCTGCCGCCAAGCGCCATGCACTGCGCATGGTCCGCCGGCAGATCGGCAAGGTTGCCACCGCCGAGCTCTCTTCCATGCGTTCCATCTACCGTCCCTACTATGTCGCCTTCTACGGCAAATATGAGATGGGAAAGCGGATCCGCTATCTCCCCATCGAAGCCGACGGCCATAAGGTAGAGCGTGTACTGTAAAGGAGGACATCATGGCCCTCAGCAAAGATGAACAGACAAAACTGCAGGTTCTTTTCGGCATCCCGGAGGAATTCATCGCGGAAGCCCTGAAGATGCTCTCCTCCCAGGAGATACAGCTGATCTTTCTGATGGAAAAGAACATCATTCCCGAAGAACAGCTTCTTATACAGATTGCCGGCGCAGGCATCGCCGATGATCCGAAAAAGCTCCTTCTTACCGCCTACCGCCGCGCCGTGATCAACAAGGTCCGGGATGAGCACGGAAGCCTCTGTTATCAGGTCGCGGACTTTTACACCCGTTATCCCTACTATGCCCAGTTCGAACCCGAGGAGTACCGGAAGTTTTCCCGGGAAACGAAGGAGAGGCTGAAT
>DMCD01000076.1:0-4425 GCA_003445895.1 Lachnoclostridium sp.
AGAGAATAGAACATCTGTCCCATGGCGGATACCACGGTCATCCAGGAGAAGTTCTCCGGCTTCGGCACCAGGAAGTACCGGATGCCGGCTGCCGCGCCGGGGCGCGTGCAGGAGTAGATGGCGAGGATCACGGCCAGGACGATAAGAATCGGCATCATGATGCGGGATACGCGCTCGATACCATTTTCCACACCCATCAGGATGATTATAAGAACCATTGCCGTAAAGACGATGAACCACAGCTCCGACTGGAAGCCGTTGGTGATGAAGGCGCCGAAATAGCTGTCATCCGCCAGGACGTCCACATGGCCGCAGATGTACTCAAACAGGTACTTGCAGACCCAGCCGCCGATAACGGAATAGTAGGGTGCAATGAGAATCGGGATGATGGCGTTGATCCATCCGCCGAACTTGTGGAAGGGCCGGTGTCCGAAGGTGCGGAAGGCGCCGACGGGGCTCTGTCTTGTGCTTCGGCCGATGGACGTCTCGGCGATGATCATGGTATAGCCGAAGGTCAGGGCAAGAAGGACATAAACCAGCAGGAATATGCCTCCGCCGTACCTTGCGGCGAGATAAGGAAAGCGCCAGATATTGCCGAGACCGACGGATGCGCCGGCTGCGGAAAGGACAAATCCAAGCTTTCCGGAAAAACTGCTTCGTGTATCATTATTCACAGGAATTCCCCCCTTAAAACATAGTTATACCATCATACTACAGAAAATAGTAATTTGACAATGAGTTTCTGCGTTTATGGGTGACAAAATTGCAGAAGATATGGTACTATATTCAATTGAGTAAACGGGACAGGAGATGAGAGAAGTGGTTCATTCCCGACTTTTAGTTGTATTCCTTCTGCTAAACCTGGTGTCATTCCTGCTGTTCGGTCTGGACAAATGGAAGGCTATGCATGGCAGATGGAGAATTCCGGAAAGCACGCTCCTGCTGTCTGCCGCTCTGGGGGGCAGTACCGGTGCATTTCTGGGAATGAAGATGTTTCACCACAAAACGCGGAAAGCGAAGTTTTATCTGGGGGTTCCGGCCCTCTGGATTATACAGGTGATTCTTCTCTGGTATCTGATGCACAGATTGTGAGGAACGATGATGAAGAGAAAGCTGCTTTGTGCACTGATGATGCTGCTGGTTCTGGGAAGCATGACGGGATGCGCCGCATTCCGGACATTCCCGAAGCTGGCGAAGGCACCGGAACAGGCAAAAAAAGGAAAGTCCGTGGAAGGACGGCTGGGAGACGGGATGGAAACCTACTTCTTCCGCTTCCGGGCTGACGACGCATATCTGACCGGAGAATACGGAGGATTTGTTCCCGAAGAAGGCGAAAAACTGCTGGTCGTTAAGGTGGACATGAAGAATACCTATCGGGAGAGCATCACCATGTTCGATACCGATTTTCAGATCACCTGGGATGATATTTCCGAGGATGCCTTTGCCCTGCCGGTGAGCTACAACCGTGAGGGGGCGGCGCTGTCTTCCGAGGAGCTGCCGACGGAGTATGAGCTTGCGGTGGATGAAGAGAAGCAGGGCGTTCTTGTCTTTGCCGTGCCGGAGGACCGGGAGGATTTTGCCCTGTCCTATCTGGAGATGTTTGAGGACGGGGAGAACGGAACGAAGGACGGCGACCTCTATGTGGTCTATTTTACGGCACGGGAGGATGGTGTGTGATGGCAGAAGATCGTTTCGGAGGAAAGTATAAGACGGTACAGGATTCCTACACGGAGTGTACCCACTGCGTGCTGTCCTCCGATATCAACGGCACGGGAAGACTGTTCGGCGGCAGGATGATGGAGATGATGGACCAGGCGGCCGGCATCTGCGCCATGCGGCACTGCGGCGGTCCGGTGACGACCGCGGCGGTGGACAACCTGCAGTTCAAGCGGGGCGCATCCATCAATGATATCGTCGTCGCCGTCGGCCATATCACCTATGTGGGCAACAAATCCATGGAGATCCGGGTGGACGTCTATGTGGAAGACCTGAAATCCGGCATGCGGTATGTCATGAACCGGGCCTATTTTACCGAGGTTGCCACCGATTCCCAGGGAAATCCCATATCCGTTCCCTATGGACTGAAGCTTGAGACAGAGGCCCAGAAGGCAGAGTGGGAAGGCGCTCTGCAGCGGAAAGAGATGGCCAAACAGAGAAGAAAAGCAGGTTATTGATGAAGTATTATGATATTGGTGTGAATCTGTTCTGCAGTCAGTTCCGCGACCCGGAGAAGGTGCTTCGGGAGGCGGCGGAAGCGGAGGTTTCCTGCATTCTGACAGGAAGCGATATGGAGGAAAATGAGAAGATCGTCTCTTCCCTGAAAGACCATGACTGCTATGGGACCGCAGGCATCCACCCCCACAACGCAGACAGCGCAGAAGATGCGGATTTTGTCCGGATCAGGGAGATGGTAAGAGAGAATGCCCGCATCGTCGCAGTAGGAGAGTGCGGACTGGACTTTGACCGGATGTTCTCGACAAAGGAAAACCAGATTCGCTGCCTTGAAGAGCAGATTGCCATCGCCGAGCAGCTGAATGTACCGATGTTTCTTCATGAGCGGGCGGCAGCGGAGGACTTTGAAACGATCTTCCGGGAGCACCCGGAGGTATGCAGAAGATCGGTGGTACACTGCTTTACGGAAGACCGCAGACAGGCCGAAATCTGGCTGTCCATGGGATTTTACATCGGCGTGACCGGCTGGATCTGCGATGAACGCCGGGCAGAGGATCTGCGGCATGCGGTGGCTGCGATTCCGCTGGACCGGATTCTCGTGGAGACCGATGCACCGTATCTGATTCCCCGGGGAATTAAGGGCCTGGGCCGCGTCAATGTGCCGCAGAATATTGTCCATGTCGTCCGGGCACTCTCGGAGTATATGGGGGTTGAGGAAGACGTGGTCACGCGGGCAGCATACAGGAATACAGAGAACCTGTTCCGGCTGGGGACCGGGGACAATGTCTCCGGCAAGATGTGAAAACTCCTTGACGAACGGGAGAAAACATGGTTAAATGGTGTGGAAGAGGGGCGTTGGCGCAGTTGGGAGCGCGCTTGAATGGCATTCAAGAGGCCGTGGGTTCAAGTCCCATACGCTCCACACATAGAAAACCCGCACAGCGCAGTCAATGGTGACCGTATGGTGCGGGTTTTCTTTTTAGAACAATAGGTAACGACAGCAGATTTATTTTCCTGCATTCTGACGGAGGCGCTTATGGTACTCAGGATCATCAAATACGATTTTTCCATATGCAAGGTGAAGGATTTTTCCAGCATTAACACCGAAGGTGAATTCCTGTTCATCGGGAAAACGGACAAGGAGCTCTCCGTGGTCTGCACGACGCGTACTGCGCCTGCGGAATATCTGGAGCGGGATGACGGATGGAGAGCCTTCCGTATCGAGGGAACCCTGGACTTTTCGCTTATCGGGATCCTGTCCAAAATATCCAGCCTGCTGGCAGAACAGCAGATCGGAATTTTTGCCGTGTCCACCTATGACACCGACTATGTGCTCACCAAGAGCGTCAGCTTCGCCAAAGCCATGGACGTGCTGGAGAAAGCGGGGTACGAGATCGTATCTTAATCACATATAGTCATCCTGATTGCCTGCATGGCTTTCAGATGGGATGTAAATCCGGCACATTTTGTGCCGGATTTGCCTTATGTGAATCTAAAGAGAATGCCTGTCATGAGAGCGACAATCTGCACAAGCCGTCGCGGTTCATGACAGGCATTCGGCTTTTACTTCTCTTTGATCATCTCATGCCATTCCTGCAGCGAGTGCAGTTCTCCGGCACCGTGGGCCTTGATCTGGGCAATGCCTTCGGCAGCGGCCTTCGCGGCAGCCATGGTGGTGATGTACGGAATTCTCTGCTTGATGGCATTCTTGCGCAGATAGCTGTCATCGTGGACAGATTCCTTACCGCTGGGGGAGTTGATAATCATCTGGATCTTGCCGTTGGACATCAGGTCCAGAATGTTCGGACGTCCCTCATAGAGCTTTTTCACCCGCTCTACCGGGATGTTGTTCTTCTCGATGAGGTCGCAGGTGGTGCCTGTGGCCATCAGTTTGAAGCCGTCCTCATAGAGGCTCTTCGCAATCTCCGGAACCTCCGGCTTGTCCTTGGTGTTGACGGAGATGAGTGCGGTGCCTTCTGTCGGAAGGATGCCGCCTGCGCCCTCCTGGGCCTTGAAGAAGGCTTCGCCGGTGGTTCTGGCGATACCGAGAACCTCGCCGGTGGAACGCATCTCCGGTCCGAGAACCGGGTCAACCTCCTGGAACATATTGAAGGGGAAGACTGCTTCCTTGACGCCGTAGTACGGAATCTCGCGCTCGCCGAGGGTCGGTACCGGTGACGGTCTGCCGGTCAGCTCGCCGGTGATGATATCGGTGGCGAGAGGCACCATGCGGATGCCGCAGACCTTGGATAC
>DMCD01000076.1:4490-5040 GCA_003445895.1 Lachnoclostridium sp.
GCGGAACCGTGCGGGATGCGCGCGGATTGGCTTCGAGCACGAAGACTCTGCCGTTCTCGATGGCGTACTGCATGTTCATCAGACCGACAACGTGCATTTCCTCTGCGATCTTGATGGTGTATTCCTTGATGGTCTTAAGCGCATCCTCCGGGATGTGCTTTGACGGGATGATGCAGGCCGAGTCGCCGGAGTGGATACCTGCCAGCTCGATGTGCTCCATGACGGCCGGCACATAGGCGTGGGTGCCGTCACTGATGGCATCTGCCTCGCACTCGAGGGCGTGATTCAGGAACCGGTCAATGAGGATAGGTCTGTCGGGAGTTACGCCGACAGCTGCCTTCATGTAGTCGGTCATGGCCTCGTCGTCATAGACCACTTCCATGCCCCGTCCGCCGAGAACGTAGGACGGACGCACCATGACCGGATAGCCGATGCGCTTTGCAATCGCGATGGCTTCGTCCACAGTGGTTGCCATGCCGGATTCCGGCATCGGAATGCCCAGCTTGTCCATCATGCCGCGGAACAGGTCGCGGTCCTCCGCCAGGTCGAT
>DMCD01000076.1:5095-5235 GCA_003445895.1 Lachnoclostridium sp.
GTCCTCCGCCAGGTCGATGACCTCCGGGGAGGTGCCGAGAATGCGGACGCCGTTCTTCTTCAGGTCAGAGGCCAGGTTCAGCGGGGTCTGTCCGCCGAACTGGGCGATGACGCCCACCGGCTTCTCCTTGTGGTAGATGC
>DMCD01000260.1:0-883 GCA_003445895.1 Lachnoclostridium sp.
TTGCCGTAATATAGCCCTGGGCGGTCAGTGCCTCTGCACAGAGAACCGCGCCGCCGGCTGCACCGCGAAGAGTGTTGTGGGCAAGTCCCACAAACTTCCAGTCATAGACGGTGTCCTCACGGAGACGTCCGATGGTGACGCCCATGCCGCCCTCGTAATTCACATCCAGTCTTACCTGCGGGCGATCCGGCTCCTCGCGGTACTGGATAAACTGCTTCGGCGCATGCGGAAGCTCCAGCTCCTGTGGGATTCCCTTGAAGTTCACCAGCTTCTCAATCAGCTGCTCCTTGGTGGCCGGCTTGCGGAAGCGGACAAATACCGCAGCGGTATGTCCGTCCGGAATCGGCACGCGGATGCACTGGCTGGTGATCACCGGCTCCTTTGCCTTTACGATCTCGCCGTTCTCGATGTGGCCGAAGATCTTCAACGGCTCCTGCTCGCTCTTCTCCTCCTCGCCGGAGATGAAGGGGATGATGTTTTCGCACATCTCGGGCCAGTCCTTAAAGGTCTTTCCTGCGCCGGAGATAGCCTGATAGGTGCAGACCACGGCCTCATAGGGCTCGAACTCTTTCCATGCAGCAAATGCCGGGGCATAGCCCTGGATCGAGCAGTTCGGCTTTACCGCGATGAATCCTCTGGTGGTGCCGAGACGCTTCTTCTGCGCTTCGATGATGGCAAAATGATCCGCGTTGATCTCCGGGATCACCATGGGAACATCCGGGGTCCAGCGGTGAGCACTGTTATTGGACACCACCGGGGTCTCGGTCTTTGCATAAAGCTCTTCGATTCTGCGGATCTCGTCCTTGGACATATCCACCGCACTGAAGACGAAGTCAACCTTATCCACCACGTTCTCCGGGCAGTTCAGGTCAACCACTGTCAT
>DMCD01000260.1:1005-3962 GCA_003445895.1 Lachnoclostridium sp.
TCATAGGTCTGTCCTGCAGAACGCGGGCTTGCCGCCAGAACCGTAATCTCATACCATGGATGGTCCGCAAGAAGTGTCACGAAACGCTGACCTACCATACCTGTTGCGCCGAGGATACCGACGCGAAGCTTCTTCTCCAGTTTCATTCACCTTCACCTCTGTTTCAATTATCGTTCAGCACCTGCTGTCTTGTATAATTGAAAACCATAGTATACTAATTCTGTATAAAAATCAACAGCAATAAGTACCAAAAAATCTGCAGCTTTACAATGTTGAAGCGACATCCAGTGCAACTTCCATCATATCGGTGAAGCTGGTCTGGCGTTCCTCGGCGGATGTGGCCTCTCCCGTCAC
Organism: Lachnoclostridium sp.; assembly: GCA_003445895.1. Taxonomy (GTDB): domain Bacteria; phylum Bacillota; class Clostridia; order Lachnospirales; family Lachnospiraceae; genus Clostridium_R. The sequence goes on from DMCD01000260.1 coordinate 1,360, forward strand.
CAGGGAATCCGAGATGGTGAGCATCGTCAGAGCCCTGGCGCCTCCGTAGGCTGCGTTGCTGTACAGTGCAGCGGACTCCATCTCCACCGCGAGAACACCCATCCGGTCGAAGGAGACGCCGGTCTTCGGCATATCCGGGTTATAGAACATGTCGGAGCTCAGGATATTTCCCACGTGATAGGTGAGATTCCGCTTCTCCGCCGCTTCCACGCCCTTCCGCAGAAGGTCGAAGTTCGCGATCAGGGAGTAGTCTCCCGGAAGGTTGAACAGTCTCGCATAGTTGGAGGTGCTGCAGGCGCCCATGCCGAACACCAGATCTCTCACATGCACTTCCGGAACCATCGCTCCCGCCGTGCCGATGCGGATGAGGTTTTTGCATCCGTAGAAGTTGATCAGCTCGTAGGAGTAGATGCCCATGGAGGCGCAGCCCATGCCCGTCCCCATCACGGAAATCCGCTTTCCCTGATAGGTTCCCGTATAGCCGAACATGTTTCTGGTTGAATTGAACTGCTTCGGATCACTGAAAAATGTCTCTGCAATGAATTTTGCCCGCAGCGGATCTCCCGGAAGCAGGATGGTCTCTGCGATCTCTCCTTCGCGTGCCGCGATATGCGGTGTCGGTACCGGTTTCTTTTCCATCTCAGCCATGACGTTCCTCCATTTCTTAAGTCACATGTTCCGCAGCCCTACAGCCGGACTTTCGTTCCCTTGCCATCCCGCTTTGCCAGCTTCAGGCGGCTTAAGTGCACATCCTTGTCTTTATAGTTTACCACACGTTCCTCTCCTCTGGAAAGAAGCCATGCGCATGTTACTTCATCATCCTTTGACAGCTTCATTCCCCGGACGCCGCGGGAAGCCTTCTTCATCTCGGAAACCTCCTCCAGCGCAAACCGAAGGAACATGCCGCCCTTTGTCTGCAGAACCAGCTCGTCCATCTCTTCCACAGGCTGTACGCTCACCAGCGCATCCTGATCCGACAGCTTCGTCGCCGCCACCATCCGGTTGTTGGTGACAAATTCCTCACCGGGCACGATCTTGACCATGGCGGTTTTCGACACAAAGAGCAGCTTCTGGCTGCACAGAACCGAGGCAGCCGCCACGTAAACGGGCCGTTCCTTCATGCCGTCCATTCTGCTCAGGTTGTCGATGGGCGTTCCCTTATCCTTCGGCTTTCCGTTCGGGATATCCGTCACCTTCACCTGGTGAAGCAGCCCGGCATCTGTGATGAGGGCAATCTTCTCCGAGGTGCTGCAGGGGATGACCCATACATTCTCCGAATCCACCGTCTCCCGGTTTTTATCATAGACCGCCGGGTCGAGAATCTTCGCGTAGCCGAACCGGTCCAGAACAAAGACCACATCCCGCTCTTCCGGCGCTTCCTCCACATATACCGTCTCAGCCGCATCCTCAAGAACCGTCCTGCGGGGTCTGGCAAATTCTTTCTTAATCGCCAGCAGGTCCTCCTTTATGACCTCATCCATGGAGCTGCGGTTTTTCAGAATCCGGCTGTACTTCCGGATCTTCTGCAGCGACTCCAGGTACTCCTTCTGCAGGGCGATCAGCTCCAGACCAATCAGCCGGTACAGACGCATCTGGAGAATGGCGTCCGCCTGCCGCTCGGTGAAATGGAAGCCTCTCGCCTCCTTTTCCAGCGTCGGGTCCTTGAATGTGATACCCTTGGTATCGCCCGATGTCAGGCAGGCCTTCGCTTCCTTCAGGCTCTTTGCCCCGCGGAGGACGGCGATGATCAGGTCGATGCAGTCCACCGCCCGGATCAGGCCTTCCTTGACTTCCTTGTTCTCTTCTTCCTTTTCCAGGAGAAGCTTATACTTCCTTGTGTTGTTCTCATACTGGAAATCCAGCCAGCTTCTGAGAATTGCCGGAAGGGTCATGGTCTCCGGACGGCCGCCGGAGATGGCCAGCATGTTGACGCCGAAGGTGTCCTCCAGCTTCGTCTTCTTGTAAAGAATATTCTTTATCTTCTCGGTATCCGCGCCCTTCCGAAGCTCCAGAACGATGCGGATTCCTTCCTTGCTGGACTGGTTGGAAATATCCGTCACGTCCGGCAGAAGCTTCGCCTCCGCCAGGTCCGCGATATCCTGCAGGCACTTGTTGATGCCCGCCCCGATCATGGTATAGGGAATCTCGGTGATGACCAGACGGTCTTTATCCGTCTTTCTTCTGCCCTCTTCCACCTCCATCTTCGCCCGGAGTCTGAGCTTTCCGGCGCCGGTGGCATAGATCTCCTCCAGGTCAGATGCATTTGCCACGATTCCTCCGGTGGGGAAATCCGGTCCGTGAAGGTATCCGAGAAGCTCTCCCGCGGTCAGCAGCTGGTTGTCAACGAAGGCCAGCGCCGTGTCGATGACCTCCCCCAGATTGTGGGTGGGAATGCTGGTGCTCATGCCGACGGCGATGCCCTCGGATCCGTTGATCAGAAGGTTCGGGACGCGGACCGGAAGAACCTCCGGCTCCTGCTCCGTCTCGTCGTAGTTGGGTATAAAGCGGACCGTCTTGTCCAGATCCTTCAGATACACATCCTGTGTGAACTTCTGAAGCCTCGCCTCGGTATAACGCATGGCTGCGGCGCCGTCTCCCTCGAT
>DMCD01000144.1:0-609 GCA_003445895.1 Lachnoclostridium sp.
CCCAGCTTTTCCGACTGCACCGGGAAGTTATTGCTTCCGGCCAGCTTCGTCAGGTTCTGTACGGCAGTCTCATTGTCCACCAGGGTCTCAATCTCTTCTGCCTTTCCGCCGAGGGCATCGATGGCCTTCTTCGTCTTTACCACCGGGATCGGGCAGGCATCTCCCATTGCATTGACAGTAATCATGGCATTATCCTCCTTATAATCTATATTCCCTGTTTTGGTTTTGCCAGATTTATTGTATCATGCCCCCGCAGAGTGAAGGTATAGAATAGTGCACGATTTCAAAAAAATATTGAAGTGTTCTATGACAGGAACGTGAGTGTCTGCAGATACTGTGCAGAGCGCAAAGAAGCACTTGAATTCAGCGCTTTTTTGCGATAAAGTGTACATAACCGGCATCCCGGAGGATTCCCGAGAAATTGGATGGAGAACTTGTTCACCAGACAATTTCTCAGGGATTCTCCGGGACGGCCGAGGCGCGTCTGCTCGCCCCGCAGGGGCGAGAGCCCCGCGGCTTTGAGCGGATCAAAGGCTCGCGGAGCGAGCCATCATAAAGAAGCGCCTCCGGCCGGAGACAATGAGGATTGCGCAGCAATCCGAATTGGCG
>DMCD01000144.1:665-5713 GCA_003445895.1 Lachnoclostridium sp.
GGCGTATGCCGGCACCCCCAATCCTATACGACAGAGGTATATCATGCATAAAGAATTTCTGATGGGCAATGAAGCCATCGCCCTCGGCGCATTGGCCGCCGGGGTCAATCTGGTTTCCGGATATCCGGGAACGCCCTCCACAGAGGTGCTGGAGACGGTTGCAAAGCGCAATCCCGGCAATGTCTATGTGGAGTGGTCTATTAATGAGAAGGCCGGTATGGAAGTGGCGGCAGGTGCTGCCTATACCGGCGCCAGAGCTCTTGTTACCATGAAGCAGGTAGGCCTGAATGTGGCTTCGGATCCGCTGATGAGTCTGGAATATATCGGCGTTAAGGGCGGCATGGTGGTGCTGGTGGCGGATGACCCCGGCCCCATTTCCTCCCAGACCGAGCAGGATACCCGGACCTTCGGCATGTTCTCCAAGGTTCCGGTCTTTGATCCATGTTCCGTGAACGAGGCCTATGAGATGATCCAGGAGGCCTTCGATTTTTCCGAGAAATATCACACACCGGTGTTTTTCCGGGCCACCACCCGTATCGACCATGGCTATGAGGCCATCGATGTGAAGGATCCGGAAGAGTATTATCAGAATACGCCGGAAGGATTTATCAAGGATCCTTCCCGCTGGGTTATCTTCCCGCGGCTTTCCGTAAAGAATCACGCGCTGATTGAGAAGCGGAACGAGGAGCTGAAAGAGACGTTCTCGGCATATCCGAGAAACCGGGTTCTGCGGGAGAGCGGCAGCATCCGCAAGGGCATTGCCACCCACGGCATCAATTTCATGTACACTACGGATTCTATGCGTGGAAGAGATGCGAGGATTCTCCGGGTAGCGACTCCATTTCCCTTCCCGGAAAAACTGGCGGTGGAGTTCCTTGAGGGGCTGGATGAGGTCCTCTGCATCGAAGAGCTTGACCCGGTGATTGAGCGCAATCTCACTTACATCTGCGGCAAATACGGCCTTTCCGTAAAAATCCGCGGAAAGCGCACGGGAGATATTCCGCCCTCCGGCGAGAATTCCATGGAGATCGTGGACGCGGCCCTGACTGCTTTCCTGGGACATGCCCCCGGAGCAGCGGCCGAAGGAGAGAAGCTTCCGGAGCCGCCGGCGCTGCCGGTGCGTCCGCCGGTCCTCTGTGCGGGATGTCCCCACCGGGCATCCTTCTACGCGGTGAAGGCGGCCATGAAGGGGAAGAAGACCATCTACTGCGGCGATATCGGCTGCTATACGCTGGGAAATGCGGCGCCGCTGGATATGTGCGATACCTGCCTCTGCATGGGAGCAGGCATCGGCATTGCTCAGGGCGTGGGTCACATCGAGCCGGATACGAAGTGCTTTGCTTTTGTGGGGGATTCCACCTTTTTTGCCTCCGGGATTACCGGAACGGTGAATGCCTTCTACAACCAGGCGGACATGACGCTGGTGGTGCTGGACAATTCCACCACGGCCATGACCGGACACCAGCCGCACCCCGGCACGGGAAGAACTGTGATGGGACAGGTGGTGGAGAAGGTCAGCATTGAGAAGGTGCTCAGGGCCATCGGCTTAAGCGTAGTGGAGACCGTGGATCCCCTGGACTTTAAGACTTCCGTGGAAACCGTCAAGCGGGTGGCGGAGGAGCCGGGCGTGAAGGCCATCATCTTCCGGTCGCCCTGCATCGCAGTGACCAAGCCCTCCGGCCATTCCCATGTGGACCCGGAGAAGTGCATTGCCTGCGGAAAGTGCATAAGAGAGCTGGGATGTCCCGGACTCATTCTGGATGCCGACGGAAGAAAGGCAAAGATTGACGATTCCCTCTGTACAGGATGCACCCTCTGCGAGCAGCTCTGCCCCGTGGGCGCCATCTCCGGCGGACTGAAGAATGACCTCATGGACGGACAGAAGGGAGGCAGTCATGAATAAGAATATTATTCTCTGCGGCGTGGGCGGCCAGGGAACCATCCTGGCATCCCGCCTTATCGCATCGGCAGCCATGGCGGCGGATATTCCCATCAGGACAGCGGAAACCATCGGCATGGCCCAGCGCGGCGGAAGCGTCATGAGCCATCTCCGGCTGGGAGAGGGCGCCGGCGCTCCCCTGGTTGCGAAGGGAGAGGCGGATCTCATCATCGGCTTTGAGCCGGGAGAGACCGTCCGGATGATGCCCTATCTGAAAAAGGGCGGCGCCGTTGTAGTAAGCAAACGGCCGGTGATGCCGGTCAGCGCCATGATTGGCCAGTCTTCCTATGATGCGGAGGCGATGCTGCAGTACCTTCGGGACAATGTGGAGCACCTGACCATCGTGGATGCGGATAAGGCGGCGGAGGAACTCGGTTCCGCCAGAACCCTGAATGTGGTTCTTCTGGGCGCTGCAGTAAGAAGCGGCGAGCTGGGCCTCACCGAAGAGGACCTGGAAGGGGCCGTCCGCGAGAGAGTACCGGCAAAGTTCCTGGAGCTGAACCGGAGAGCCCTCGCCTGGGCCGGCACACAGGAATAAGGTCCGGACGGGACCTGCCTGTGCAGCAGAACCAGGTTAAAAAAGAAATCAATTTACGAAGGAGATAAACCAGTATGCAGATCAATGAGAAACAGCTGGCGCAGGTGAATCACCAGATAGAGCGCCTTCTTGCGGCGGACAATTTCTATGGAAAGCGCCTGAGAAAGGCCGGCGTAAGCCATCTGGAGTCGGCGGAGGATTTCGTAAAGCTCCCGTTTTCCGAAAAGCAGGATCTTCGCGAAGCCTATCCTCTGGGCCTGATGACCTGTAAGGAGGAAGAGGTCGTAAGAATCCATTCCTCCTCCGGAACCACGGGCATGCCCGTCATCATCCCCTATACCGCAAAGGACGTGGATGACTGGGGAGAGATGTTCAAGCGCTGCTATGAATTTGCCGGTGTGACTAATAAGGATCGCATCCAGATCACCCCCGGCTACGGCCTCTGGACCGCCGGCATCGGCTTCCAGAACGGCTGCGAGAAGCTGGGCGCCATGGCGGTTCCCATGGGACCGGGCAACACCAACAAGCAGCTGCAGATGATGGCGGACTTAAAGACCACCGTAATCTGCGCCACCTCTTCCTACGCGCTCCTTCTTGCAGAGGAGATTGAGAAGCGGGGCATCCATGACCAGATTCACCTGAAGAAGGGTATCATTGGTTCGGAGCGCTGGGGCCAGAAGATGCGCAGCCGCATCGCCAATGAGCTGGGCATCGAGCTGTACGATATCTACGGCCTTACCGAGATTTACGGCCCGGGTATCGGCATCAACTGCAAGAACCAGACCGCTATGCATTACTGGGACGATTATATTTACCTGGAGATCATTGATCCGGAGACAGGGGAAAATGTTCCCGACGGCGAATGGGGTGAGATTGTTATCACCACCCTGGTCAAGGAAGGCGCGCCGCTCATCCGGTTCCGCACCCACGACCTGTCCCGCATCGTGACCGAGAAGTGCCCCTGCTGCGACAACCGTTATCCGAGGATCGACGTCATCACCGGCAGAAGCGATGATATGATGAAGATCAAGGGCGTTAACGTGTTCCCGAAGCAGATCGAGGAGATTCTCGGCACCTTCCCGGAGCTTTCCAGCGAGTACCAGATCCGTATCTCCCACCTGGACGGCAAGGATTCCATGCGTATCTATGTGGAAGCCAGCGGAAGAAACGACTTCAAGGATCTGCAGAAGAAGGTTGCGGAGGCCGTCAAGTCAAAGATCGGCTTCACGCCCATCGTGTACGTGGTAGAGCTTGGATTCCTGCCGCGCAGCGAGAAGAAGACAAAGAGAGTGCTCGACGAGAGATTCGCTTGAACCTGTATGATGAGAGTTCATCTGATTCGCTCAGAAGAAAGGAGTGAAGTCTATGGACAGAATCGTATCCTTTGCCGGTTTATGGCATCGGGAAAAGCAGAAAGATTCGGACAGCTTACGCCGCAGAATGCACAGAGCCACGGCGTTTTCTGCGGTATTTCTTCTGACAGTCATGATACTTGCATCCGCAGGATTTGCACATCCGGCCTTCGCCAATGCGCCGGTCCCCATGTATTTCTTTACCATCACGGTGGAAAACCCGCCGGAGGGAAGCTTTGGCGTGGATTTCCTTGTACCGGAGGATTCCATACCGGCGGAAGAGTACACGGAATGCAATGAGGCTGCACTGACAGATGCGGGATTTCCGGCGGACTGCGGGCTGGTTTCGGTGAAGGAAGACGGCTATGTGAGCTACATGTGCCATGACATCAACGGATACTTTGCCGGAGAATTCATGAAGACCGGCCAGAATGCGGAAACAGAGACGGAGGCAGAAAACGGGGGCGAAAGCGGGGAGAAAGACCCGGCGTCCCTCCGGAATGTGGGATACGACTCCGGATATAAGTTCCTGACGGGAGGAGACTGCCCGGATGTGCGGCTTTGTGTGATTGACCGGGCAGGAGAGGTTCTGGCCGTTTCTGCTCCCTTTGAAGTGCGGAAGAGTACTGCCCATGTCTATTACGGAGATATCGTCTTTGATGCGGCCTCCGGAGAGGCAAGAACCATTATTCCGGAAAAGAATACGGGCGGGGGCCCGGCGGACTGGATATTCTTTATCCTTGCATCGCTGGCGGTCATGGCCGTTGTCGCGCTGATTACGATGATCATCGAATTCCTGCTGGCCTTTGCCTTCGGCATCCGACCTGCGGGATGGACGCTTCTGGTGAACCTCTGCTCAAATCTCAGCTTCAACTTCCTTCTGCTGTTATTCAGCAGCCGCCGGGACCATCCGGTGCCCTACTGGGGATTTGTGTTTATCGGCGAGATTGCGGTGGTCATTATAGAGTACCTGGTTTATCGCAGCATATACGGGAAAACCATTTCCCATAAGAGGATCCTGGCCTACACCATCACCGCAAACCTTGTCAGTGCGGTATTCGTCATCTTCATGGCCGCCTTCATCGCATCCATGTAAATGAAAACATCCCCGGAAAGCCGGCACCGCTGGTATTACGGAAGAAAAGGAACATCCCCGGAAAGCCTGCCCGACAGGGGCTTTCCGGGGATGTTCCTTGTGTACCCGCTTCGAACAAAACAG
>DMCD01000089.1:0-4206 GCA_003445895.1 Lachnoclostridium sp.
ACTTAGTAAATACACTAAGTCCCCGGCACTTTTCATTCCGCAGCTCCGCGCCGCTTTTTCAAAAGCAGGAGAAGCAGCACCACGGCCGCCGCCCCGATGCCAATGAAAAGGTACAGCAGGTTTGCTCCCGGAACCACAAGGATCTCCAGTTCCCGTTCTCCCGTCGTAAACACCAGATACTCCCCGAAGGTCTCCGTCTGCACCTCTTTTCCGTTCACCAGAAGCCTGCACTCCCGGGAGCCAGGCTTCAGAACCCGGATCTTCCGCTCCGTGAGGCCGTCCCCGGGAACCGTAACTTTATAGTGTCCCTCTCCTTCCATGCGGAAGTCCAGGACATCCTCCTCCCGGAACTGTCCGTCGGCGATCACCAGGGGCCGGTCCGTCCCCTCCGCCGTTTCCTCTGAGGACAGCGCGGTCTTCAGCAGGCAGTAGGCGGAATCCACCACGGTATCCTCCGTGAGGACGGTATCCGGATCCGTATCCCAGCGGAGATAGAAGCCTTCCCGCTCCTCGGTTTCCGGACAGGGAACGTCCCGAAGCAGGGTGCCGTTCTGCACCTCCTTTATGGCGAGGGGATGCCCGCACACCCGGAATTTCACCAGAATCTTCTCCAGAGGTTCGGCAGATTTCTCCGCCATTCCGGCATAATCGATGTTGTCGATGGCGCCGTAATTGCCCGAATAATACAGGTTATCCGCTATCTTTTCCGCATCCGCGGAATCCACGTTCCCCGCGATGGTCCCCGCATACTCTTCCGTATCGAGGATCTCCGCCGCGGCCCGGTTTCCCCGCAGCACTCCGCCGTAGCCGCAGATACCGCCGGCATTCTTCTTTCCGCTGACCCGGCACCGGGCCATGTTTTCCACCAGGGACGCCTCGGAATAGCCCGCGATACCGCCGACAAAGTAACCGCCCTCAGAGCTGACATCCCCCTCGTTGGTATTCCCGCGGACCGAACCCATATCCGCTTTTCCCGTGATGCCGCCGGCGTGATTGTCCTTCGCCGAGACTGCCCCGGTATTGAGGCAGTCCGACACCGACGCAGAGACGCCGAAGGAGTAGTCCAGGGATCTGCTGTTGGACCGGAGGATATCCTCCTCCGGGTCGAGATCGTATTCCACCCCGATGGTCCCGACGATGCCGCCGGTCTGGGTGTCCCCGAAGACGTCCTCGATATTCCGGCAGCCGGTGATCCGGGACGCGGAATCCACCGTATCCGAATTATCCTCAAAGACACCGCCGTTGTCCGCGATCGCATTCAGACGGTCTCTCTCATTCTTCATCAGATCCGTCAGCCGGGAGAACCGGCGGTTGATCTCATTCAGGTTTCCGATGACCTCCAGACTGTCTTCCCGGGCTGCGGCATTCATGCTGTCCAGCTGCCCGGAGATATGATCCAGACCGGCGTAGATGTCATTGCCCGCCGCCCGGACGGTTTCATTGGCCTGCAGATCGATGTCGATGCCGTCAGCTGCGTCCTGAACCGCTCCTCCCAGGTCCGTGCCGAAGGCGGAAAGCCTGGCCAGGGAATCATCCAGCTGCTCCGTGGAATCCAGGAGACTGCCGACAGCATTGCCCAGGGCCCGGTCTCTCTGCTCCGCCTCCGCCTGCAGAGATCCGTCCGCGATTCGATCCCGTTTGCTCCGGAGATCGTCCAGGATCGTCCGCATGGCCCGGGCATTGCCCGCCAGGCGGTTTATCTCCGTCAGTCCCTCGGACATCCGGGCGCGCCGCTCCTCCGGGACCGAAGGAAGGCGGTTTTCCCGCACCTCCTCCACGAAGGGAAGGCTTGTATTCAGATCCTGTTTCAGCTCTTCGTTCAGGGAAATGATTTCGCTCCGCTCTTCCTCCGTAAGCCCGAAGGCCCCGGTCAGGTCATCGATGGAAGCGTCAATCCCCCGGGTCATCCGATCCAGGCTGTCGAAGCTCTCCTCCAGCCCTTCTGTATCCGCCGCGATATCCTCCGCCGCATCCTGCAGCGTTTCGGCGGCGCTGTTGACCGTGTCCGCTGTCTCGTCAAAGCGGTCCAGGGACTCGTTGTAGATCACATTGGTGGAATTCTTCACCTCCGTCATGGATTTCGACAGCCCGGACAGGCGGTCATAGGTGCTCTCCGTGATGGATTCGGAGGTGTTCAGGGTGTCGGTGATCAGGCTGTTGATCCCATCCATCTCCTCCGACATGGCCGAAAGCACATCCCGGGAGAAATCCAGGGTAATTTCCGGCTGCTGTTTTCCGGCGATGCCGCCGGTTCCCCTGCGGCCGTAGACCGTGCCGCGGTTTTCACAGTTCTCCACCGTGCCCCCGGTCCGCCCGCAGATGCCGCCGGTGTTGTATCCGTTGTGGGGATATCCGATGATCCCCTCATTGATGCACCCCTCCAGGGTGCCGCCGCTCATGTTGTATCCCGCGATGCCGCCGGTATCGATCCGGCGCCGGAGATTCTCCGTGTTGTTCAGGGATTTGGTCAGGAGAATATTTTCCAGGATATCCTTGATATCCTCCGAGCTGATGCGGGAATCATCCACATTGGTATTGATATGGGCCCGGTTTACACAGAGGGAAATCAGGCCGCGGTTTTTTCCGGCGATTCCCCCCACGGAATTGTCGCCCTTAAGGGAGCCGGAGACCTCACAGTTCAGGATCTTTCCGGTGGGCATATTGACGGCGGCCAGCATTCCGGCCACGGTTTTTCCGGATACCTGCCCCGCCACTCTGATATTCTCCAGCAGGCCGTTATTCTCGGAAACCACGGCGGCAGTATTATCCCTTGAAGATACGATCCCCGCGGAAACGGTGAGGTCGCGCACGGACCCGTTTTCTCCGATGGTCTGAAACACCGGATACCGGGTGTCCAGGTTCTTCACGGTATGGGAATTGCCGTGAAAGGTCCCGTTGAAGCAGGCGACACTTCCGCTGAGCTCGATTTCCCGGAGATCCAGGTCCGTGTTCAGCTCCACCGTGAGGCCGTCGGACCAGGTATTGGTCCGGCACTGTTCGGAAAAGACCCGGAAATCCTCCGGGGAGTCGATGGTAAATACCTTCCCCGCTTCTTCGGCAGCGAAGGCAGGCAGGCCGCCTGCGCAGACCAGCAGCAGCAACGCCGCGATTAATTTACTTATCTTCTTCATTGATATATCCCTCGATATCCTGTCCTTCATTATCCGCAAGCTTCCGGATGTCTCCCGATATGATGGAGGCCCGCACATCCCCCCGGACGATTCCGTGCACGGTTCCGATAATCTGGCCGGAGATCTGGCCCCGGATCATGCCGTCCACACGGATAATGCCGCTCTCCTCCCGGGACCGGATGGGCCGGGATACGGAGAAGGCGGTCATGGCGATGACCCTGTCTCCCAGAAGAAGAATCTGGGGCAGGACGAACAGCACCAGAACCATGGAAATCAGGGTTCCCCGTCCGAGACACTGCCCGATGCCGGCGATGGCGCCATCCGAGGTCAGCATGCCGATCACCGTTCCGGCAATGGCCAGGATGGAACCGGAGGTGATGATGGTCGGGAAGGCGAAATTCACCGTATCGATGATGGCGTCCTTCCGCCCCATGGTCTTCCGGCACTCCCCGTATCGGGAACCGATGACGATGGCATAGTCGATATTGGCACCCATCTGAATCGAAGACACGATCAGATAGCTGATAAAGAACAGGTTCTCCTGCATCAGGGCCGGGAAGGAGAAATTGATAAATATGGCGCCCTCGATGACCGCAATCAGCAGCAGCGGCATGCCCGCGGACTGGAAGGTAAACAGAAGAATCACCAGGACTAAGAGGACCGAAACCACCGAGACGATGATGTTGTCCGTCTCAAACTGGCTCCGGAGGTCCATCTCCGAGGTGGATTCTCCCACGATATAGACGCCCAGGGAGGGGTCTTCGTCCATTTCCTCCTCAAAGACCGGGTCGATTCTCCGATGGAGTCCGCTCAGGAAGGCAAAGGTCTCCTCGCTCTCCTCCGGCAGATTCAGAGACACCAGCATCCGCTCATACTGCTTTCCCTGGAGCTGCTTTCTTGCGGTAACAAGCTTATCGTAGGTGTCGTCCAGGTCTTTTCTGTCCGCCTCATCCAGGCTGATGTATCCCTCGTCGATCTTGTCGTGAAGGAACATGTAGATATCGATAAAGGGAATCCGGTAATTGCCGATTCCTCCGATGATCCTGCCGTACTCATCCCGGTCCGAGGCGTACAT
>DMCD01000089.1:4360-7128 GCA_003445895.1 Lachnoclostridium sp.
GCCTCCGTATTGGAGAGGGAAGTCACGCTCCTGACCTCCGGCAGCATCTCAAAGTATTCCGCAACCTTCGATATCTTATAATAATCATGGCTGGGAACATTGACCGCGATGATATTGTCCGAACCGAAGGTGTCCCGGATCATATCCTCCGTGATCTGGGCCTCGTTGCGAACCGGCGTGTGCAGGGTGGAATACCCGTACACATAGGGGCATTTCGAAGAGATGATATATCCTGCGATAATCACCACCAGGAACAGCGGCGGAATGTACTTTCTGGTGCGATAGGCAAATTTTCCCACGAAGGGGATCTTCGGGATCAGGTTTCTGTGCTTTGTCTTCATCATCAGATCCGAAAAAAGCACCAGAAGTCCGGGCATCAGGGTAAATACCGCCACCAGGCTGATAATAATGGCCTTGGTGAGGGTGATGCCCAGGTCCGCGCCCAGCCGGTAGCCCATGAACAGAAGGGCCAGCAGGCCGGAGATGGTGGTCAAAGAACTCGCGGAGATCTCCGGGATGGAGTGGCTCAGGGACACGATCACCGCATCCCGGGTGTCATAATGTTCCTTCTCTTCCTTAAAATGATTGCAGAAGATAATCGCGTAGTCGATGGACAGGGCCAGCTGCAGCACGATGGCCACGGAGTTGGACACAAAGGAGATGGTTCCCATGAGGAAATTCGTCCCCTTGTTGATGAGGGCCGCGGCGATAAAGGTCAGCAGGAGTACCGGCACCTCGCCGAAGGTCTCCGAGGTCAGGATCAGCACCGTGAGAACCACGATGGCCACCACGACGATGATGGTTTTCATCTCCTCGGCGATGGCATCCGCCTGCACGTCTCCCAGTTCCGAAGAAACGTGGAGATCATAGGTCGCCAGGGATTCCTTCAGTCCGTTCAGGGACTCCAGGGCCCGGTCATCCTCCTCGGCATACCGGAAGGTTACGTTGTAGAGGGCCGAGGAATCATTGTAATGATCCCGGATTTCCTCGATGGTCAGCTCCTCATCCTCCTCCGGCACCTCCTCCGATCCCGGGCGTAGGTACTCCGGCAGGAAGGTGACCTCCGACACGCCGGGGGATTCCTGTATCCGGTCCGCGACCCGGAAGGCCTCCTCCAGGGAAATGTTGGACACCATCACCTTCGCGGAACCGAAGGTGGTGTACTCCTCTTCCATCAGGTTCATGGCCTGCTTCGTCTCCGTCTCCTCGCTCAGATAGGCGGAGAGCTCATTTTCCACCGAAATCCAGCCGGAGGAAAAGAGAGAAAACAGAATCAGAATCGCGTAGATCAAAAAGAACAGATTCCTTTTATCGACAATAAATGAGCATATTCTGATAAGCGGTGATGATTTGGTGCTCATGTGCTGCAGTCTCCTTTATGCTTGAAAATAACGAAAGAATCCTGGCGGATTCTTCTGAAGTCGCTCAAAGCCGCGACGGGCTCCCTCGATCAAAGATCGAGGGCAGAACTGATAATCTCAGAAAAGGCTATTTCTTATGATAGCACAGACAGTCAACCTTTCAAGAATATGTCAGACGTTTTTCCGACTTCTTTCACTGCCGACATTTTTCCAACAGATTTTTTTCAGCGGAAGAACACAATTTCTTCACGGTTTTCCGATACAATGAGGTAAAGTAAAAAACGATTCGCCCCCGGTGCCGATTATTCCCGGATTCTGTGGCAGCAGCCGTCGGGACGCTGAATCATCTGCATTTTAGGAGGTCCCTATGAAGATTTGGAAACGCCTTGCCGCGGCAGCTCTTGCGGCAGCCATGGTCATGACCGCACTCCCGATGACCGCCTTTGCTGCAACCAGTATCAGCAGCATCAAGCTTGACATTGATTCCAACATCAGCTCCGGTGATTCGGACAGTGACGTAGAAGTAAGCACCCACAGTGACAGCGCCCATTATGAGGTTTCCGACGTGGAGGTGACCAATGAACCCTCCGGCGAGTGGAAGGATTCCTCCAGGCCGAAGCTGAAGGTCACCATCACCGCCGATGATGATTACAAGTTCAGCAGCATCAGCAAGTCCGACGTTACGCTGTACGGCTCCGACGGTACCGTCACCTCCGTCAAGAAGTCCGACGACGACCTCATCGTAAGCATCACCCTGGACCGTCTGGAGGACAGCGACGACGATGATGACGATGATGACGACGACGATTATGAGCTGGACGTCTCCGAAGCGGCCTGGGATGAGAGCATGGGCCGCGCCGTCTGGGACGGTGCAGCGGATGCCAAGAAGTATGAACTTCGGCTCTACCGCGGCGGCAGCCAGCTGGCGTCTGTCACCACTTCAAATGACTACTATAACTTCGGTTCTTATTTCACAAGCGCCGGCAATTATCAATATGAGGTGCGCGCCGTTCACGGCTCCAGCAACAAGGGGTCCTGGGAATCCTCTGAGTACTTCTACGCAGATTCCGCCACCGCGAACTACATCAAGACCAACTTCGGGAACGCATCGAATTCGTCCTCTTCTTCCGGCGGCGGCCCCTCCGGCACCTCTTCCGGTACCCAGACAGCCATCGGAACCGTGGTTCCGGCTTCCACTGGCATGTGGATCCTGGACAACACCGGATGGTGGTTCATGCGAGCCAACCGGACCTGGCCTGCAGGCACCTGGGAGCTCATCGACGGCAAGTGGTACCTCTTCAACGCCGCCGGCTACATGCTCACCGGATGGCAGCAGCTGGGCAATCTCTGGTATTACCTCGGCACCGACGGCGCCATGCGCATAAGCTCCTGGATCGACAACCAGTA
>DMCD01000261.1:0-764 GCA_003445895.1 Lachnoclostridium sp.
GCTGCTTCTTCCGAGGCACCGGAGACAGAACCGGAGAAGGAGGAGGAGAAGGAGAAGGGACCGGAACCCCAGCGCCGGGTGACAGCCTACTTTGCCAACTGGTATGCCTATGACGGCAAGGGAGCGGGCGACGGCGAAGTGGCAGGGATTCCCTGGGATAAGGTGACGGCGGTGAATCACTCCTTCTGGAAGGTGGCGCCGGCCGCCGGGGAGGATGTGAGCTCCTTTGAGAGAAGAGCTTCGGGGAAGGGACCAAGGTCTGAGTTTCGTCTCGTTCCCTGCGATGCCCACGCGGACCTTAACAATGAGGAACCCAGCGAGCTGCTGGAGGGCGTGAGCAAGAGCCATTTTGACCAGTATCCCATCATGGCGGAAAAATACCCGGAGGTCAACATCATGCTGTCCGTGGGCGGCTGGTCCGACTGTGGATTTTTCTCGGAGATGGCCTATACCGCCGAGGGAAGAGCCAGCTTTATCAACAGCTGCCTGGAAGTCCTGGCCGAATATCCCTGGCTGGACGGCATAGACCTTGACTGGGAGTTCATCGCCGGCGGCAGCAGCGGAAAGGACCGAAAGCCTTCCGGCGCCTCCGATGACGGATGTCCGGTCTGGGGAACCGCCCAGGAAGACCGGGACAACTTTACGGCCCTGTGCCGGGAGATGCGGGAAGCCTTTGATAAAAAATACGGGGAGAATGTGATCCCCATCACGGCGGCGGCCTCAGGTTCGGCAAAGTATATTCTGCCCAACGAGGACTGGCTTTC
>DMCD01000261.1:921-2586 GCA_003445895.1 Lachnoclostridium sp.
GAGGCCTGGCAGTATCTGACGGACTTAGGGATTCCTTCGTCGAAGCTCTATATGGGAACCCAGCTCTACGGAAAGGCCTTTTATATCACCGACGATGCCTTCCCGGAGAAAACCGTGGGCGTCTCCTGCAGCAGCAAGCCGCCGTCCTCCGGCGGTGAGAGCATCCGGCAGATGCACCTGGGAAAATTCGAGCAGGAAGCCGTCAGCGGATATTATACAAAGGTGGAGAATGGCCGTGTGGTGATGGACGGACGATTTGACAACGGGGGCGTCGGGTGGCATTATGAATATGATGCGGCCGAGGGAGCCGCATATATGTACAACGACGACCCGGATTCGGAGTATTACCGCTGGTGGATCTCCTATGAGAGCCCGCTTTCTCTGCAGGACAAGCTGGATTTCATGGAGGAGCACGGCGTCCGGGGCATGATTGTCTGGGCGTCCAACCTGGATACGGCCGATTATAAGATGATGAAGAAGATTCGCTATAATCCGGCCGGATACTGATCCCGGGGCAGACGTTTACAATACAGGGGAATAAGGCAGGAGAGACGGTAAAAATGGCGGAAAAGACAGGACTGGTACTGGAGGGCGGCGGCATGCGCGGACTGTATACGGCCGGCGCCCTGGATGTGATGATGGAGCACGGGATTACCTTTGACGGACTCATGGGCGTCTCCGCCGGCGGGTGCATCGGTGCATCCTTTGCCTCCCGCCAGATTGGGAGAAGCATTCGATATTATAAGAAGTATGCCGGGGACAGGCGGTTTATGAGCTGGGAGAACTGGCTGAGGGACGGGGAATTTGTCGGGATCGAATTCAGCTACCATGAGATTCCGGAGGTGCTGGATCCCTATGATAATGAAGCGTTCCTGAAGAATCCCATGGAATTCTATGTGGTCTGCACCAATGTGGAGACGGGAGAGGCCGAGTATGTCCGGATCAGGGACATGAAGAAGGATATCGATTATCTCCGGGCTTCGGCGACGCTGCCCTATGTATCCCATCCGGTGGCCGTGGACGGAAAGCTTCTGATGGACGGCGGCTGCATCGACAGCATTCCCTGGGAACAGTTCCGGAAGATGGGATTTTCCAGGCAGGTGGTGATTACCACCCGGGATGCGGGATATGAGAAGAAGGCGGGGGCCTGGTGGATGCCGGGCATGTACTACCGGAAGTATCCGGCCTTCGCGAAGGATTTGAGACTGCGCTTTGCCCGCTATAACCGGTCTCTGCGAAAGCTGGAAGAGGAGGCGGAGCAGGGAAAGCTGTTTCTGCTGCAGCCGAGTCTTCCCATCCGGGTGGGCCGGACCGAGGGAGATCCGGAGAAGCTCCAGGAAGCCTATGATCTGGGACGGTTTGACGCGGAACAGAGAATTGAGGAGATGAAGAGGTTCCTCGCAGGAGCGAAAGAGACTCTGTGAATGTAACATAACGGACAAAAAACAGGCAGGAGATATCCCGCGGCGGGGTGTTTCCTGCTTTTTTCTGTCTGCAGGCCGGAACGCTTATTCCAAAACGGAATAACAAATAGAATATTTCAGTTTTGTGAAAATCATTGACCTGTATTTAGATAAATACTATTATAAATTCAGTTATACTAAATATGCTCGTGGTAAGGAGGTATTGGATGATACTGAAGAAAAAGGTGTTTATCATCAACGG
>DMCD01000284.1:0-958 GCA_003445895.1 Lachnoclostridium sp.
AGGCGGATATCAGCAATTATTTTAATTCCGTGGATGTGGACCTCCTGCTGCCCATGCTGGAGGAGCTGACGAAGGAGGATCCGGAGCTGTATGCTTTTCTTCGCCGGCTCCTTATAGAAGACCGGGTCATGGACAGGGGAGATGTCATCACAGAACCGAAGGGAATTATGGCGGGAACGCCCCTGGCATCCTTCTATGCCAATCTTTACCTGGCAGAGCTGGACCGGTATTTTTCGGAGAGAGGAATACTCTATGCGAGGTATTCCGACGACCTCATCCTGTTTGCCCGGACAGAGGAGGAACGGGAGGAGCATATCCGGTTTATCCGCCGCTTTCTGGAGGATCGGCATCTGAGACTTAATCCGGACAAGGAGGTCTGTACAGAGCCCGGGGAACGGTGGGAGTTTCTGGGGTTCTCTTACCAGAACGGAACCGTGGATATCGCGGAGGTGTCCGGAAGAAAGCTCCGGGCAAAGATGCGGCGGAAGACCAGGGCCCTTAGGCGCTGGCAGATGCGGAAGGGGCTCTCCGGGGAGAAGGCGGCAAAGGCTTTTATCCGTGCCTTCAACCGGAAGCTTTTTGAGCAGACGGAGGATCATGATCTGACCTGGGCCAGGTGGTATTTCCCGGTCATCAGCACCACGGACTCCCTGAAGAAGATTGACCGCTATGCCCAGGACTGCATCCGGTATCTTATGAGCGGGACGAGGACAAAAGGTCGGTTCCGCATCCGGTATGAGGACATCCGGACTCTGGGATACCGGAACCTGGTGCATGAGTATTATCAGGGACGGGAAAATATGGTATAATAAATCGATTAGGCTGCGGGGCAGCTTCGAATATCGGAGGGTGTCAGAATGAGAAAAAGAATGCATATTGTTGCGGCGGCCCTGGCCGGAATACTGTCGGCGATGACATTTGCCCAGACCGTCTTAGCTGCCGGCTGGTATACACAGAA
>DMCD01000284.1:1145-2833 GCA_003445895.1 Lachnoclostridium sp.
ATCCGGGGTACTATGTGGGGAGCGACGGCGCCTGGATGCCGGAGCGGGATTCCCTGGCCTATAACCACAACGTCCATGCAAGATATGAGACCCCCTGCCTTCGCATGCACTTTGAGACTGCAGAGGATTACGGGACCTTCTGGCAGGCTGTTGCCACCATCTACTGCTGGTATGACGCGAATGGACCTATCGAGCGGGCGCCCCAGTATGATGCGAGGATCCGTGTGCGGAAGGATGCACTTATCCGGGGATATGACTCGGCGGATGCATATTTTTCCGCATGGAAGACGGGGACGGCGAATCCGGCCCTGCAGGGACAGTACCTGACCGGGATAAGGCAGGATATAAACGGCTATGTGACAGAGGCGGATTCCACCGCCTGCAGATAGAATACAGAAATTTTCAGCACAGCGAGGAGGATTGTTTTGTTATGAAAAGCAGAATTGACCGCGTACTTGAAAACATGAAGACCCGGGGACTGACCCAGATGATCGTTTCCGACCCGAAGAGCATCTGGTATCTGACCGGTATCGGGTTTGAACCCTATGAGAGACTGTTTGCCTTTCTTCTTCGGGAGGACGGACATCATGTTTTCTTCCTGAACAATCTTTTCACCGTTCCGAAGACGGAGTTTGAGGAGGTCTGGTTCGGGGATACCGATGATTATATGACCATGGTGGCAGAGAAGGTGGACGGGGAAGCTCCCATCGGCATCGACAAGGAGTGGACCGCCAGATTTCTGATTCCGCTGATGGAGCGCTGCCCGAACATGAAGCCGGTGCTGGCCTCCGACTGTGTCGATGACTGCCGCGCCGTGAAGGATGAGAAGGAGCAGGTACTCATGCGGGAAGCATCCCGCCTCAATGATGAGGTGATCACCCTGGCCTCCGAGTATGTGAAAGAGGGCATGACGGAGAAGGAGGTCGCCGAGTTCATTAACCGGGAGTACAAGAAGAGAGGGGCCAGCCGTCCCAGCTTCGACACCATCGTCTGCTTCGGCGCAACGGCCGCCGATCCGCACCATGAGCCGGATGACACCGTCCTTCATAAGGGCGAGGGCGTTCTCATCGATATGGGATGCGTGCTGAACAATTACTGCTCGGATATGACCAGAACCTTTGTCTGCGGCGAACCCTCGGAGGAATTTGTGAAGGTCCACAATCTGGTGCGGGAGGCCAATGAGAAGGCCGAGAGCATCATTAAGCCGGGCGTCCGTTTCTGCGACATCGATGCGGCGGCCAGAGACCACATTGCGGCCGCAGGCTACGGGGAGTACTTCAATCACCGCCTGGGCCACTTTATCGGACAGACAGATCATGAGCAGGGAGACGTGAGCAGCGTCAATACAGCGGTGGCAAAGCCCGGCATGATTTTCTCCATTGAACCGGGTGTTTACCTTCCCGGAAAGCTGGGCGTCCGGGTCGAGGATCTGGTCCTGGTAACCGAGGACGGATGTGAGATCCTGAACCGGGTGGACAAGCACCTGAAGACGGTGGGATAGGAATGGAACAGAAAGAACATAAGCGCAGGGTACGGTATAAGGGAAAGTACCCGCGAAAGTTTGAAGAAAAGTATAAAGAGCTGAATCCGGAGAAATACCGGGAGGACGTGGAGCATATCCGCGAAAAGGGCAAGACCCCGGCGGGGACCCATATCCCCATCATGGCAGAGGAGATCCTGGAATTTCT
>DMCD01000225.1:0-2882 GCA_003445895.1 Lachnoclostridium sp.
GCGAGAGCCCCGCGGCTTAGAGCGGCGTACATTCATTATAATGGATGAAGGAAGGTACTGCAAGGCGCGCTGTCCTTGACAAAAAACAGTGTTGCGGATAGACTTTAAGGGTATGTTTCATTCGCATATAAAGCACTGTAATCTGGAGGAATTCATCATGGAAAAGATTAAAAAACCTTATTATATTACGACGGCGATCGCCTATACCTCGGGCAAGCCGCACATCGGCAACACCTATGAGATCGTGCTGGCCGACGCCATCGCCCGCTACAAGAGAGAGCAGGGATTTGACGTGCGGTTCCAGACCGGTACCGACGAGCACGGACAGAAGATCGAGCTGAAGGCCCAGGAGGCCGGCGTTACCCCGAAGGAATTCGTGGACGGCGTGGCAGCGGAGATTAAGAGGATCTGGGACCTGATGAACACCTCCTATGACCGCTTTATTCGTACCACGGACCCGGATCACGAGATCCAGGTGCAGAAGATTTTCAAGAAGCTCTATGAGCAGGGCGATATCTACAAGGACTGCTATGAGGGCATGTACTGCACTCCCTGCGAGTCCTTCTGGACCCAGTCCCAGCTGGTGGACGGCAAGTGCCCGGACTGCGGAAGACCGGTGCAGCCGGCCAAGGAAGAGGCTTACTTCTTCCGTATGAGCAAGTATGCGGACCGGCTGATTGAGCACATCAATGCCCATCCGGAATTCATCCAGCCGGTGTCCCGCAAGAACGAGATGATGAACAACTTCCTTCTGCCGGGCCTGCAGGACCTCTGCGTCTCCAGAACCTCCTTCAAGTGGGGAATCCCGGTGGATTTCGACCCGAAGCACGTGGTCTATGTGTGGCTTGACGCCCTCAGCAACTACGCAACCGGACTGGGATATGATGTGGACGGCAATCACGGCGACCTCTACAAGAAGTACTGGCCGGCGGATCTGCACCTGATCGGCAAGGATATCATCCGGTTCCATACCATCTACTGGCCCATCTTCCTGATGGCGCTGGGACAGCCGCTGCCGAAGCAGGTATTCGGTCATCCGTGGCTTCTGCGCGGCGAGGACAAGTCCAAGCAGGGCGATGACAAGGGCGACAAGATGAGCAAGTCCCGCGGCAACGTGATCTATGCCGATGACCTGGTTGACATGTTCGGCGTGGATGCGGTCCGCTATTTCGTGCTGCATGAGATGCCCTTTGAGAATGACGGCGTTATCAGCTGGGATCTGATGGTGGAGCGCATGAACTCCGACCTGGCCAATATTCTGGGCAACCTGGTGAAGCGCACTATCTCCATGACCAACAAGTACTTTGACGGCGTTGTGGCCGACAAGGGCGCAAAGGAAGAGGTGGACGAGGACCTGAAGAAGGTTGTCCTTGAGGCAGTGAAGAAGGTGGATGCGAAGATGAACGAGCTTCGCGTGGCAGACGCCATCACGGCCATCTTCGAGATCTTCCGCCGCAGCAACAAATATATCGACGAGACCTGCCCGTGGGTTCTGGCCAAGGAGGAGGAGAAGGCAGACCGCCTGTCCACCGTGCTCTACAACCTGACCGAGGCCATCACCATCGGCGCATCTCTCCTGTATTCCTTCATGCCGGAGACGGCAGAGAAGATTCTCTCCCAGCTGAATACGAAGAAGCGCACGCTGGAAGAAATGGAACAGTTCGGCCTGTATCCGAGCGGCAATAAGGTCGTGGAGGACCCGGAGGTTCTCTTCGCCCGCGCCGATATCAAGGAGATCATGAAGAAGGTCGAAGTGATCGAGGAAAAGCAGCGGGCAGCAGCGGCAGCAGCTGCGGGAGCTGCAGAAGAGAAGAAGGAAGAAGCCCCTGCGGAAGCGGAGGATACCGTCGAGATCAAGCCGGAAATCACCTACGATGACTTCGCAAAGCTGCAGTTCAGGGTTGGCGAGATCATCTCCTGCGAGGCAGTGAAGAAGTCCAAAAAGCTTCTCTGCTCTCAGGTTAAGATCGGCAACGAAGTGCGCCAGATCCTGTCCGGCATCCATCAGTGGTATGAGCCGGAGCAGATGGTGGGCAAGAAGGTTATGGTGCTCACAAATCTCGCACCGCGGAAGATGGCAGGACTGGAGTCCCAGGGCATGATCCTCGCAGCAGAGGATGCTTCCGGGAATCTCTCCGTCATGGTGCCGGAGAAGCAGGAGATTCAGGCAGGAGCGGAGATTAACTAATGATATTTGATACGCATGCACATTACGATGAGGCAGCGTTCGATGGGGACCGCGGGCAGGTGCTCGCGGCCCTTTCTGACTGCGGCATCGATCATGTGGTAAACATCGGATGCACCTCCGAGTGGATCCGGTCTACCATCGCACTGATTGACCAGTATGACTGGATGTACGGCACCGCCGGGATGCACCCGGAATATCTGGAAGGGTGGCCTTCGGAGAATCTCCATGTGATCAGAGAGGCCCTGGCCCATCCGAAGATGGTGGCCCTCGGCGAGATCGGCCTGGATTATCACGAAGAAGGCCTGCCGGAAAAAGAGCGGCAGTTTGCCTGGTTTGAGGAACAGCTGGAGCTGGCAAGAGACCTTTCCCTGCCCGTAGTCATCCACAGCCGGGATGCGGCGAAGGACACCCTGGACATCATGCGGGCCCATAGGGCCCAGGAGATCGGCGGGGTGGTGCACTGCTTTTCCTATCCGAAGGAGATTGCCAGGGATATCCTGAACATGGGATTTTTCTTAGGCATCGGCGGGGTGCTGACCTTCAAGAATGCGAGAAAGCTGGTGGAGGTGGTGGAATACGCCCCCATGGACCGGCTCGTCCTCGAAACCGACTGCCCCTTCCTGGCGCCGGAGCCCCACAGAAGAGAGCGGAATGACTCCCGGTTCCTTCCGCTGGTGGTAAAGAAGCTGGCGGA
>DMCD01000225.1:3022-3202 GCA_003445895.1 Lachnoclostridium sp.
CTAAGTGAATTATCAAAAATCAAAAAAGGACATCCGGCCAAGATGAGCCGGATGTCTCTTTTTTGCGGCTTGCAGTACCGCCGCGCAGGGACAGATATTCTTACCAGTCTCCGTAATCGCCGTAGTCGCCATAATCGCCGTAATCTTCATAACCTCCGTAATCCTCGTAATCGCCGTAAT
>DMCD01000114.1 GCA_003445895.1 Lachnoclostridium sp.
AAGTCCAAAAGGCTGCAGCAGCTGATCGAGGACCTGTTCAGCTTTACGAAGCTGGGCGGAGGAAAGGTGGCCTTAAAGATCGGCCGCGTGGATATCGTGCGCCTGTTAAACCAGCTGCTGGAGGAGTTTTACCCCAGCTTCCTGGCCCAGAACCTGTCCTATGAGCTGACGAGCAATGTGCCGGCCAAGGTGATCTCTGCGGATTCCAACCTTCTGGCCAGGCTGTTTGACAACCTGATCAACAACGCCATCAAATACGGCGCCGACGGAAAGCGGGTCATCGTCCGCATCGATGCGGAGGAGGATATGGTAACCGTCCGGGTGAAGAACTACGGCTATGTCATCCCGGAGGATGAGGTGGGCCAGATTTTCAACCGGTTTTACCGGGTGGATCAGTCCCGTACCAGCAGCGTGAGCGGCTCGGGGCTGGGACTTGCCATCGCGAAGAATATCGTGGACATGCACGGCGGGACCATCGGGGTCACCAGCGATTTAAACGGAACGGTCTTTACCGTCAAGCTGAAGTGCGAGCTGGATGCGGACCGGGAGAATTTTGACATCGCGCAATAACTGGGTTTGGAGACAGAACGGATGAAACGATTACTGTGCGCCTTATGCGTTATACTGCTTTTATGCACCGGGGTTTTCTCCCCGGCTGTTGTGATGGCACAAGACGGTGAAGGACCGGGCGCGGCAGCAGGCCTTGACAGCGCGGGAGGCATCCGGATGGAGGTTTCCTGCGGCTTTAATAATGCGGCGAAACAGGGACGGTATCTGCCGGCACATGTGACGCTGACCCTGGAGGACGGGGCAGCGGTGCCGGAGACATCCGTCCTGCTCTGTTTTCTGGTAAGAGAGTCCGACGGGAAGGTCTGCCGGTACGAGTATACGGTGGATCCGGCTTCCCACAGCGGCGAAACCGTGACCTACTATATTCCTCTGGGCGCCAGAACCAGCGAGATTGAGGTGGTTCTGGAAGAAGAGGGGACGGAGCTTATACGGAAAAAGGTGAGCTTCGAGAACAGCATGGAAGGGCTGCAGAGCCTGATCGGCGTATTTACCACCGAGCCGGACCGGATGAACTGGTTAAACGGCGTAACCTTCGGGGACGGAACGCTGACCTCCAGCCTGGTGTGGCTGGACGAGGAGACGGCGCCGGTGAGCGAACTGGCCTACGACGCCCTCGACATGATTATTGTATCGGATTTCCAGTTTACGGCCCTCTCGGGCAAACAGCTGGAGGCCATCCTGAAGTTTGTGGAAAATGGAGGCGTTCTGCTGTTCGGCGGCGGGGAGAACTACCTCTCCTCCATCGGCGCCTTTGCGGACCGGATTCTGGAAACGCCCTATCCGGCGCCGCAGCTTCGGATGGTCAACATGGGCCCCGAGTATGCGGAAGAGAGTCCGGAGGACTCCATGCTGGAACTGTGGTGCGCCGATATTCCGCTGAAAAACGGCGTAACTCTCCTTCCGGGCGAAAACTATCCCCTCCTTTCCGGCAGGAGCGAGGGGGAAGGGCGGATCGCGGCGGCAGGATTTTCCCTTTCGGATATCTCGTCCTTTGCGGGAATCCATCCGGAATTTGCCGCTAAGTTTCTTTCGGAAACCTTCGGCGAGGCAGCCTTAAACCGGCTGAAGACGGATTCGGAGATCGGCAATGCCATTAATTTTACGAGAGTGCAGAACCTGGTGGGCACCGGAGATGCCGGCCGCCTTCCGAATGTGCAGCTCTATGCGGCGATCCTGATGCTCTATCTGATTGTGGTGGGACCCGGCATCTATCTCATGCTCCGGGCGAGACGGCAGCAGGTTCTCTACCTGGTGGCAGCGGCGCTGCTGTCCCTGTTCTTTGTGGTGGTGATCTATGCCATGGGATTCCGGACCCGGTTTTCCGGGCCCTTCTATACCTCGGCCCGCATTCTGGAGGTGCGGGAGAAAAGCCGCAGGGAGGAGGTTTATCTGAATGCCAGAAGCCCCTACAACCGGCCCTATCAGACCATGCTTGCGGCGGGATATGAGGTGCGCCCGCTGACGGACCCCTACGGCGGTTACGGCTCCGGAACGGGAACGGATCAGGAGGTGCTCGGGATACGCTATACGGAGAACGGCCCCGAGCTGCGGATCGGGAGTTCGTCCGCATTTACCAGCCACTTCTTCCATCTGACCAAAACCTCCGGAACCGAGGAGACCGAGGTGCTTACCGGCGAGGTCGCGGTTAACCGGGATCAGGTGAGCGGTTCGGTAACCAGCCATTATCCGGAGGTTCTGCGGAATGCCCTGCTTCTCCTGGACGGAAGAGCCGTTCTTCTGGGCGATCTGGAGCCGGAGATGACCATTGACCTGTCCCAGGCACAGATTCTGAACTGCCCTGTGGGAAATACCGAGGTGGTGGCGGCCTGCCTGACGGGGGCGACGGAGACCGACCCGGGGCGGCGTGCCCTGGATGACGGGTATCTGCTGGCACTGGAGCGGAGCCGGCTTCTCGGCTTTTCCATGGAGCAGAGCCGGCAGAGCTATCGGGACGGTGCGGTGTTTGCCGCGTTCCTGGAAGAAGGAGAGGAGAAAAATATTCTCCGGGAGGACATCCTTCTGGGCACGGCGGATAAACGGGACCTGACGATGAACGGGATGACGCTCTTTACGTCGGTTCTTCCCGCAGATTACGAAGGCGGAGGAGAGACGTATTCTTCGGCGCTCCGGGAGATGCCGCGGGTGCTGGACGGCGTATATGACTATGAGAATAACCGGATGTATGCGGAGGAGGCGGGGGATTCCCTGACGCTGGAGTACTCCCTGGGCAATGAGCTGGCGGTGGCAGGATTGGATTTCCTGCAGGTTTCCGAGCTGTTCACCCAGAGCGAGGACCGATCCGTGCCGGTTTTTGACGGCAGTATGTACTTCTTCAATTACAATGAGAGCCGCTATGACCTCATGAAGGTTCGGACGGGATATACAGCCCAGGAGCTGGAGCCTTATCTTTCTCCGTCCAACACGCTGATGGTGCGGTATACGGCCAATGGTGAGGCTGCCGATGGGGCGTACCTTCCGGTGCCCTGGACGGTGGGGAAATAGCCTATGGGAAAAACAGTACTTGAACTGAAAAATCTGAAAAAATCCTTCGGCAATTATTCGGTGCTGGACGGACTCTCCCTGTCCCTGGAGGCGGGAGAGCTCTACGGCTTTGTCGGCGCCAATGGCGCAGGCAAAACCACCACTCTGAAGATTGCGGCGGGCCTCCTTTCTCCCGATGAAGGGGAGGTCACCATCTGCGGCGAGAATCTCTGGGAAAACCGGCATGATATGAAGCTGTCCCGGTTTATTCTCTCCCGGATCGGCTATGTGCCGGATTTCTTCGGTGTCTATGAAAATATGCGGGTGTCGGAATACATGGACTTTTTTGCAGCCTGCTATTCCATGAACGGCATCCGGGCGAGACGGCGCTGCGAGATGCTTCTGGATCTGACGGGACTGTCCGAGAAGGAAGACTACTATGTCAGCAGCCTGTCCCGGGGCATGAAGCAGAGGCTCTGCCTGGCGAGGGCCCTGATTCACAATCCGACGCTGCTCATCCTGGATGAGCCGGCGGCAGGACTTGACCCGGTGACCAGAAGCCAGTATCTCTCCATCCTCCGGACCCTCCGGGAGCAGGGAAAGACCCTTCTCATCAGCTCCCACATCCTGTCGGAGCTGTCGGATATCTGTACCTCCGCGGGCATTCTGGAGAACGGGAAGATGCTGGTGAGCGGCACCCTGGAGGAGATTTTTGCGGGCGTAAGCCTCTCCCGGCCCATCCTTATCTCCGTCATCGGAGATAAGAGCATAGCCCTCCGCATCCTGAAGGAGGAGCGGCTGGTGACTTCGATTTCTCTCAGCGGCGATGAGATGCGGATTGATTTCAAGGGCTCCCGAGAGGATGAGACAGCGCTTCTCAAAAGGATGATTGACAGCGGCGTCCGGGTCAGCGGCTTCATGCGGGAGCGGGGCGACCTGGAGACGGTATTCCTGCAGCTGGCGGGAAAACAGGAAGAAAGGGCGGTGATGGAGTATGAGATGGAATCCGGTATTCTGGAAGGAGATTACCGTTGACAGCCGGTCGGTCCGGCTTCCGGTGGTAATTTTCATCTTCAACCTGATTCTGTCGGCGGCTGCCATCTTCAATATCTACAATCTGAATATGCACGCCCGACTCACGGCGGAGATCCAGTACTCGGCGATTCTGGAGCTGTACAGCCTGATCTCCACCCTGGAGTTTGTGATGCTTCTGCTGCTGATGCCGGCTCTTACGGCTCCGGCCATCTGCGGGGAGCGGGAAAAGGATACGCTGGACGTTCTGGTCAGCACCTCCATTCATCCCAGGAGCATCGTGACGGGAAAGCTGGGAAGCGCCCAGACAGAGATGCTGGTGCTTCTCCTCTCAGCTCTGCCGGTGCAGTCGCTGGTCTTTATATTCGGCGGCGTGACCATGCCGGACATTATTCTGGTGTTTATTACCTACGTTGCCGCGGTTATGTACATCGGCGGAATCGGTATTTTCTGCTCCGCCCTGTTCAGGAAAAACGTGATGAGCAACGCAGCGTCCTATATGGCAACGGCGATTCTGACGGCGGGAACCTTTGCGGCCTGCCGGTTCTACGGCCTGCTCCGTTTCGGGCAGGGGGTCTTCGAGATGTACGGGGGAACCGCGGCCGGTGCGGGAAAGCTGATGTATCTGCTGCTGTTTAACCCGGCGGTGACATTTGCCTGCGTGATCAATCTTCAGGCGGGATCGGGAGATACACTGGAGAAGCTGGCGTCCCTCGCGGGACCGGTACCCCGGAATATGATCACCGCGAACTGGATTCCGGTGAGCCTTGTGCTGCAGATTGCGGCGGCCTTTCTTCTGATCGGGGGAGCCATCTGGCTGATTACACCGGGAAGAGGAAGACAGGACAGAAGAAAGTTACAGGAGGAATCATGACGAATCTGTGCAGAAAAGGCGCCGCGCTTATCTGGATGCAGTGCGACGGCAGCCGTTTTCCGGAGGGCATTCGCCTGCTGGAAGAGGCGGCATCGGAGAATGACGCCGACGCCTGGTATCTGCTGGGACTCTGTTACAGCTGGGGCGGCGGTGATGTGGGCTTCAGCGAGGAGAAGGCTGCAGAGTGCTATCAGAAGGGAATCGACGGGGGAAGTGCCCTCGCTCTTCTGGGGGCGCTGCGGGCAGGACTCTATGACAGAAAGATGCGGGAAAGCTCGGAGATGACGCCGGAGGAATGCTACCGGAAGGTCCGCACTGCCGCGGAGGAGGGAGACCCCTTCAGCGCATGGCAGCTGGCCCGGACCATCGAGTGGGATGACCTGGCAGAGGAGCGGCGCCGCAGAGCGGAAGAAAAGGAATCGGAGATTCCCGTGGAGGATCTTCTGGCGGACGAGGAGGAACCGGAGGAGCAGGATGTGCCGGAACAGGAGCCATCGGAGACAGAGGAGGCCGGAGAAATCCCGTCCCGCCCCGTCATGGTGGTCACCGTGCCCGGAGAGTGCATCCCCTGGTACCGGAAGGCCGCGGAGGGCGGCATCATAAAGGCCATGGAAAAGAGCGGGAAACTTGCTCTGGAAGGAACATACCGGGAACCGGATGCGGAAGCCTATTCCCACTGGGTGGAAAAGTGCGCCGCCGCCGGCAGCGCCTGGGGCCTCTGCGAGCTGGGGCTCTATTATGCCTCCGCGGGACAGAATGAGACGGCGAGAGAGTATCTCCTGGCCGCGGATGCCCAGGGAGAGCCGAGAGCAGCCCTGGCCCTCGGACGGCTTTACCTGGAGGCGGAAGGAGAAGAAGATGCCCCGGAGAAGGCGGTAAGCTACCTGGAACGGGCGGCAGAAAACGGGGATGCGGAGAGCTTCCGGGTCCTGGCTGCCATGTATAATCAGGGTCTGCGGGTAGACAGAGATATAAAACAGGCGATATACTGGTACCAGAAATCGCTGCGCGCAGGAGATGCGGAGGCGGCTCTGCCGCTGGGAAAGCTTTATCTGGAGGATTCGGAGGCAAGGAACGGCGAAAAGGCGGTCCACATGCTGGAACAGGCTGCCGAGGCTGCCTCGCCCGAGTCGGCCGGCGAGGCCTGCCGGATTCTGGGACAGATTTACCATGACGGGCTGGGCGGCGTTCCCGACGGGGAACAGGCGATCCACTGGTACAGTGCCGGTGCGGAGTTCGGCGATGCCGACTGCATGGAACGGCTGGGAATTATGTACTGTCTCGGCGAGGACGGCATCCCGAAGGATTATGAACAGGCCTTCCGGTGGCTGAATCTCTGCTGGGAGAACGGAACCCTGCATTCCTGCTCGAGACTGGCCGGTCTTTACCTGCGGGGTGAGGGCTGTGAGGCCGACGAGGAGAAGGCCATCCGGCTCTTTGAGACCGCGGCGCGCACAGAATATGACGGGTACGCCTGCTGCGAGCTGGGGCGGATCTACGAGGCAAGGGGTTCTGCAGAGGACCTCGAGAAAGCCGTGGAATATTACGGAAAATCCATGGAACTGGGCAATGAAACCGCTGCCAGGCGGCTGGCCCGCTTTAAAAAGGGCATGTTTGGCAGATGGAAGATAGTGGAAGAGGATTCGTAAGGAGGAGAATACAGATGGAAATGTTATATAACAGCACCCGGGGCGGGGAAAAGGGAATTACGAGCTCAATGGCGATTCTTAAGGGAATTGCGGATGACGGCGGACTGTTTATGCCGGACCATTTCCCGAAGCTTCAGAAAAAGCTTTCCGAGCTTGCGGGCATGACCTACCAGGAGACGGCCTATGAAGTGATGAAGCTGTTTCTTACGGATTTTACCGAAGAGGAGCTTAAGCACTGCATCGACAGCGCCTATGACAGCAAGTTTGATACCGAGGAGATCGCTCCGCTGGCGCTGGCGGATGACGCTTACTACCTGGAGCTGTTCCACGGAAAAACCATCGCGTTCAAGGATATGGCCCTCTCCATCCTTCCGCACTTTATGACCACCGCGGCAAAGAAAAACCACGCCTCCGAGGAGATTGTCATCCTCACCGCCACCTCCGGCGATACCGGAAAGGCAGCCATGGCGGGCTTTGCCGACGTACCGGGAACCCGGATTATCGTCTTCTATCCGAAGGGCGGCGTGAGCCGGGTGCAGGAGCTGCAGATGCTCACCCAGAAGGGGGACAACACGGCCGTCGTCGGCATCACCGGCAATTTCGACGATGCCCAGACCGGCGTAAAGAAGATCTTCGGCGACAGAGCCTTCGGCGAGAAGGTGGGGAAGGCGGGATTCCGCTTCTCCTCGGCCAACTCCATCAATATCGGACGTCTGGTACCCCAGGTGGTTTACTATGTCTACGCCTATGCGACCCTGCTTAAGAATGAGCAGATATCGGAGGGCGAGAAGGTAAACTTTACCGTGCCCACCGGCAACTTCGGCAACATCCTGGCAGCCTATATCGCAGGACAGATCGGCATCCCGGTCAACAAGCTGATCTGCGCCTCCAATGACAACAAGGTGCTCTATGACTTCTTTACCACCGGCACCTATGACAGAAAGCGGGAGTTTATTCTCACCTCTTCCCCGTCCATGGATATTCTGATCTCCAGCAATCTGGAGCGGCTGATCTATCTCTCCGCGGACTGCGATGCAGAAAAGACGGCAGAGCTCATGAAGGAGCTTTCGGAGAAGGGCTGCTATACCGTTACACCCGCGATGCGGGAGAAGATGGCTGATTTTGTGGGCGGATTTGCGACCCAGGAGGAGAACGCGGCGGAGATTAAGAGAGTCTACGACGATACGGGATATCTCATGGATACCCACACCGGCGTGGCTTCCTGCGTTTACCACAATTATCGCTTAAAGACCGGCGATGAGACGAAAACGGTCATCGCCTCCACCGCAAGCCCCTACAAGTTCTCCCGGAGCGTCATGACCGCCATCCGCGGAAAAGAAGAGGAGAACAAGGAAGATTTTGCCCTCATCGATGAGATGCAGGAGGCTTCCGGCGTAGCGATTCCGCAGGCTATCGAAGAGATCCGGAATGCAGAGATACGGCATAAAACCGTGTGCACACCGGAAACCATGGAGGAGACGGTAGCTGCCATCCTCGGACTGTAAGATACTGTAAGATTATGCCCCGCGTCAGATGACACGGGGCATTTTCCGTCCCGGAGCCTGCCGGAAATGTAGAAAAACTGACATATTTTGTGACATATTTTGTTAAGGTTCCTGTGCTATACTTTTTCTTACATAAAAGGGGACGTGAGATCGGGTCTTTCGGCCCGGGAAAGAGGTATGGTATGAGTGGACGAAGATACATACAGGTACTTGCGCTGGCATTTGCCATGATGTTTATGGTATTTGTTCCGGTACCGATGAAGTCCTCCGCCGCGACTACCCTGAAGGCTGGATGGGTCAAGAACGGAGACTCCTGGTATTACCGCAAAGATGACGGATTCTATTACAAGGGCTGGCTTCAGGTCGGCGACAAGTATTATTACATGGACACCGACGGCGCCATGAAGACGGGCTGGCTGAAGTTCAACAACTCCTGGTATTATCTGGGATCAGACGGAACCATGCACACCGGCTTCAAGAAGGTGGGAGACAAGTGGTACTATCTGGCAGGCGACGGCAAGATGGTCACCGGCTGGAAGCAGATCAACGACAGCTATTACTATTTCAACAGCGACGGCGAGATGCGGGCCAATGGCTGGAAGCAGTCCAACGATGACTGGTATTATCTGGGCTCCGACGGCAAGATGGTCACCGGCTGGAAAGAGATCAATGACACCTGGCGCTACTTCGACGAGAACGGCGTGATGCTGACCGGCTGGCAGCAGATCAAGAACCGCATCTACTATCTGCGGGAAAGCGACGGCGTGATGCTCACCGGCTGGCTCCAGGATGCCAACAAGAATTATTACTGGATGAAGGCGAGCGGTGAGATGGTCACCGGCTGGCGCAAGATTGATGACAGCTGGTACTACTTCGACAAAGAAGGCCACATGGTCACCGGCTGGCAGAAGATCGACGACAAGTATTACTTCCTGGACAGAACCACCGGAAAGATGGCGGCGGATACGACCCTTACCATCGACGGCAAGAGCTATAGCTTTGACAAGGACGGCGTCTATGTGGAAGGAAGCTCGGCCAAAGCGAGCGTTTCCGACAACGCGCCGGGAACATCCCAGTCCGCACCGGATTCTTCGGAAGCGCCGGGCAGCGGCAAAACCGAGGAAGAAGCGCCGGGAGCAAAGGTCAGCAGCAGCGCCTCCCAGTCTGCACCGGGAAGCAGCAGTTCTGACGTACCGGGTGGATCCTCCACACCCCATGTGGTGGCACCGGGCGCCTGACGGGGACATTTTCCAGGAAATAAAAATAGAAAAGGGATTTTATTAGCACTCATTTTAAATGAGTGCTAATTTTTTATTGACTTTGGATTTCCGCAGAATTATAATACGCAGTATAAAAGGTACCCGACGGGAGGTCCGGCACCCTGATTACAGAATAAGGAGAGCGATTTAACATGGCAGTAAAATCCGGAAACTTATCGATTAACAGCGAAAATATATTTCCCATTATCAAGAAGTGGCTTTATTCCGACCACGACATTTTCTACAGAGAGCTGATTTCCAACGGCTGCGACGCCATCACAAAGCTGAAGAAGCTGGCGCTGATGGGCGAATACGAGGAGCCGGCCGATCCCGACTATAAGGTGCAGGTAACGGTCAATCCCGAGGAGAAGACCATCATCATCGAGGATAATGGTCTCGGCATGACCATGGACGAGGTGGAGCAGTACATCAACCAGATCGCCTTTTCCGGCGCCCAGGCATTCCTGGAGCAGTATAAGGACAAGGCCAATGAGGACCAGATCATCGGTCATTTCGGTCTGGGCTTCTATTCTGCCTTCATGGTGGCGGACAGAGTGACCATCGATACCCTGTCCTGGAAGAAGGATGCGGAGCCCGTTCACTGGGAGTCCGAGGGAGGAACCGAGTTCCGGATGGATACCGGCGACAAGGATACTATCGGCACGAAGATCACCCTTTACATGAATGAGGACAGCACCGAATTCTGCAATGAGTACCGGGCCAGAGAGGTCATCGAGAAATACTGCGGATTCATGCCGCTGCCCATCTATCTTAAGAATGCCAAGGCCGAGCCCCAGTATGAGGAGATCGAGAAGGATCAGCTGACCGAGAAGGATACCCTCATCGAGACCGTGGTAAAGCCGGCAAAGACCGAGGAGAAGGAAAAGGAAGACGGCACAAAGGAAACCGTGGAGGTGGAGCCGGCGAAGGA